>CAZTEE010000099.1:0-6438 GCA_964611775.1 uncultured Phycisphaeraceae bacterium
CCCGCAACCTCGAGATTACAAATCACGCGCTCTACCAGTTGAGCTACAGCGGCGAGGGCCACGTCCGCTCCGGGGGACCGGGAGGGATGGGCCCTGACGGCTTAAAGGGTCTATGGAAAGGAACGAGCAAGCGAACGCTTTTCACCTGCTTCTACATTCAAGATTCCTCATACGCTATTCGCTATGGACGCCGGCGCGGTGAGTGATGAGTTCCAGGTGTTCGAGTGGGACGGCATCTAACGAGACTTCTCCGGTCACAATCGTGAACAGAATTGCCGCTCGGCCACGCGTGCGTCCGCGTTATGGGTTTATCAGCAATTCGCGATGGAGATCGGTGAAGAACGGGCGCGGGCCTACCTGCAAGAGATCGACTACGGCAACGCGGACCCGACGACAGCAGAAGGCGCCTACTGGGTCGATGGCGATCTCGCCGTCTCCGCGCACGAACAGGTGTCGTTCCTCAGGCGCCTGTACAGGAACGGGCTTCCCTTCAAGACCGAGCACCAACGGCTGGTCAAAGACATCATGATCATCGAGGCCGGCCGTAACTGGATACTCAGAGCCAAGACCGGTTGGGAAGGCCGAATGGGCTGGTGGGTCGGATGGGTCGAGTGGCCGTCCGGGCCGGTGTTCTTCGTACTCAGTATCGACACCCCCAACCGAACCGGCGACCTCGCCAAGCGAGAACAGATAACTCGGGCGATTCTCCAATCAATTGACGCTCTGCCTACACCGTAGCAATTGGTCTGATATTCTATGAGGCCGACGCCGTTCGCGTCACGGCTCGTCGGTTCGTGACCGGTCGCTGCGGTTGAACCCCCCGCGCCCGGCGGACGGCGTGTGCATCACGTTAAAGTCTTGGAATTTTCAAGCATGCATCGCCCGCTCGCCCGTCGAGACGCAACCTGATCTACGCGTTGTAATGCGGTTGTGGTATCGTTCCCACCCGTCGGCGTGAGTCTCGTCGCCTTGTCGGCGTCGGGCGCGGCGGCGCGGGAGGCATAGCGATGGGGCTGATTCAGGAGTTCAAGGAGTTCGCCGTCAAGGGCAACGCGCTGGACATGGCTGTCGGGATCATCCTCGGCGCCGCGTTCAACAAGGTTGTCAACTCGCTCGTCAACGACGTGCTGATGCCCCCGATCGGGCTGGCGATCGGCGGCGTGGATTTCAAGAATCTGAAGGTTGTGCTTCAGGCGGCGGACGAGAGCGATCCGTCGGCGCCGGTCGCGGAGGTGGCGATCGGGTACGGGATGTTCATCAACAACATCATCGACTTCCTGATCGTCGCGTTCTCGGTGTTCATGGTCGTGAAGATCATGAACCGGGCGATGCGCTCGCGCGGCTGAGATCGTCTCCCGCGCCGATGGTGAACAGCCCGTTCTTGATGCGCGCGCCTTCCTCCATGGCGAGGGCCGGGGCTGCGCAGTCGCCGCGCCACACGGCGGATTTTTTCAGGATGACGGGCCCGCCGCGGTAGGTTTTGGTTTCGAGTCCGCCGCGGACCTCGATGCCGCCTTGCGCTTCGACGGTCTGCGCGACGAGTTTGCCTTTGGCGAGGATGACGACCCTCCCGCAGGTCTGGAAGTTCTGCCAGCCTTCGGTTGTTTTGATTGTTACATCCTCGACGCGGAGGCTTTTGGCGCACTTCGGGCATGAGACTCGAGTGGCGCGCGCAGCGACATCGTGCGCGTGGCCGCAGTGGTAGCAGCGCACGGCGCGCGACGCGGGCGCATTGGACCGCGCCGGCTTGGATGGGGCGGTCGGTCGAGCCATCATGGTTCACGCGCGCCGACGCCGAGCGATATGCGCCGGTCACGTCGGACGATCGCGCTCACTTGCGGGCGACGGCCTTGTCCTGGCTCGGGACGACGACCCTCGGCTCGGGGGTCGAATCCGCGGCGGGCGCTCGGCCGTTGTTCTTGGAGTTGTCCGCCCCGACGGACACGTGCCCGATGAACTGTGCGCCCTCCGCGACAACAAGAGTGGGTGCGACCAGGTCGCCCTTCATTCGCGCTTTCTGATTGAGCGTGAGCTTTTCATGCGCCGTGACGTTGCCCTCGACCACGCCGTCAACGGAGACGCGGGCGGCGTCGATGGAAGCGCGGCATGTCGCGCCCTCGGCGACCTGGACCTCGCCTTTGGCGGTGATTGTCCCTTCGAACGTGCCGAGCACGCGAGCTGTAGAGCCGAAGGTCATCTCGCCTTTGATATGTGTGTCCGCGCCGATGACTGTGATTTCGCTGTTGCCGGCCATTGAGACTCCTTTGAGATGCGAACCGTCGAGCGACGCCTTGCCCTTGCACAAGCCACACGTCCACCCCGGGCCGCGGCGTCTCGGCGGGACGGGCAGTGTACGCCCGCCGGGCCGGCGTGCGCGGGCGAGCAGGCGCGAAAGTCTTGGATTTTCGCCGGCGCAGCGCTGCTGTCCGTGGAAATACGTGGTTGCAGGGGACACGAAAAAGCCTGAATCATTGCACACGGGCGAGACGCCCGTGCCACTGGGGAGGGACGCCCGTCCCACGGGGTCACGGGATTCATGCCATGCGTTTTTCGACCTGTATCAGGTGGTACCCGAACTGGGTTTTGACCGGGTCGGAGATCTCGCCGATGGGCAGGTCGCTGAAGATGACGCGGTCGAACTCGGGGACCATGGCGCCTTGCTTGAATGTGCCGAGCGACCCGCCCTTGGCGCCGCTGGGGCATGAGGAGTGGGCCTTGGCGAGCTCTGCGAAGTCCTCGCCCGCAGCGATGCGGGCCTTGAGGTCGATCGCTTCGGCTTCGGTCTGGACGAGAATATGACTGGCGGCGGCTTGAGGCATGGGTCGGCTCCGTGAAACGCGTATTGTGTACGCCAGAAGACTAGCGGCTGTCCCGGCCCGGGGCGCGCCCCGCAACCGGGTCTTAACCTCCTTGTGGCATCGACGGAACTCGGGGAACTGAGAGAGTCATGGGATCAAAAGAATCGGGCGGCTATACCCTCGTCGCGTCCATCGGCGCCGAGGGTTACACGACGACCATCACGGCTGGCGCTCGGCACGCGATCACCGCGGACGAGCCGGCGGACGCCGGGGGCGCCGACCGCGGGCCTGACCCCTACGCCCTCCTCCTCGCCTCCCTCGCCGCCTGTAAACTTATCACTCTCCGCATGTACGCCGACCGCAAGGGCTGGCCGCTCGAAGGTGTCCACGCCCGGCTCGGGCAACGCCGGGTACACGCGAAGGACTGCGACGATTGCGACTCGACCGACGGGCACATCCACGAGATGGCCGTCGAACTCTCCTTCGCGGGCGATCTGACGGACGAGCAGCGGGCCCGCCTGCTCGAGATCGCCGACAAGTGCCCGGTCCACCGCACGCTTACCAGCGAGATCAAAGTCCGCACGAGGCTCGCGGATGTCTGACCCGGCGTGGCTGGGCGATATCCGCGCGCTCACCTTCGACTGTTACGGCACGCTCATCGACTGGGAAACCGGCATCCTCGGCGCGCTGCGACCGTGGGCCGATCGCGCGAAACTCGATATCAGCGACGAGGAACTGCTGGCGCACTTCGCCCGGGCGGAGTCGGCGTCCGAGCGCGCGACCCCCGCGGCGGCGTACCGCGAAATCCTCCGCGACACGATGCGACGGATCGGCGAATCGACCGGCGCTGCGACGACGACCGATGACGAGGACGCGCTCGCGGAGTCCGTCGGCGACTGGCCCGCGTTCGCGGACACGAACGAAGCGCTCGCCCGGCTGGGGAAGCGGTGCGCGTTGGTGATAGTTTCTAATGTTGATTCGGTGTCCCTCGGGCGCACACTGCCCCGGCTCGGCGTGTCGTTCGACGCGTTCGTCATCGCCGAGCTTGTCGGCGCGTACAAACCCGACCGACGCATGTTCGACGCGGCGCGGGCGGCGCTCGACACGCTCGGCGTCGCGCCCGGGGAGCACCTCCACGTCGCGCAGAGCCTGCATCACGACATCGCGCCGGCGTCGAAGCTCGGCTGGCGGACGTGCTGGGTAGATCGGCGCCGGGGTCGCGCCGGGGGCGCGACGCCGCCGCCGAGCGCGCCGGTGACGCCGGGCTTCGTCGTCGCATCGCTCGAAGAACTCGCCGGCCGCATGGGTGTGTGAAGCAACGCCGACGCGTGGGACCGATGGTGTTGAAGATCGGCTAGCATGCCGGGCCGCGGACGGCTGTATGCGTCCGGGATCGGCACGACTATTTCCTGAACGAAAGGATCTAACATGAAGGCACGTGCTCTCACAGCGGCGCTCGCGGCGCTCACGATCTCAACCGGCGCCGACGCCCAGCCCGGCGAGGTGGACTACTCCCGGCTGATCCCCGCGCCCTCGGAAGAACTCAAGGCGTACGCCGCGGCAACCATAACTCTCAGCGACGCGATCGCCCGCGCCAAAGAACGCACCGGGGGCACAGCGATCGCCGCATGGATCGAACTCAGCGACGGTGCGCCGGTCTACACGGTCACGCTCCTGACCGAAGAAGCCCGGCACACGGCGAAGGTCCACGGCGTGTCCGGCGAGGTCCAGAGCGTCGACAGCGCCGCCGGCTCACCCATCCCCGGCTGGGCCTTGCCCGAAGGCGCCGAACTCGTCACCACGCCGACCGGGCTTCAGTATTACGAGATTGTCGCCGGCGAAGGCCCGCAACCCGCGGGCCCGGCGACGCGCGTCAACGTCCATTACACCGGCTACCTCGTCGACGGGACCAAGTTCGACAGCAGCGTCGATCGCGGCCAGCCGATCGTTTTCCCGCTCAACGGGGTCATCACGGGCTGGACCGAAGGCGTCGGCTCGATGAAAGTCGGCGGGAAGCGGAAACTGATCATCCCGTACACGCTGGCCTACGGCGCCGCGGGTCGGCCGCCGGTTATCCCCGCGCGCGCCATGCTCGTTTTCGATGTGGAACTGATCTCGCTGCCCTGACACGCACGCGTCCACTCAACAGAATCACACGCTCGATCAAAAAAAGCCCACGGATCATCATCCGTGGGCTTTCGTTATTGGTGTCTGTAAGATTTATAATATGGGCGTCAGCGGCTTGCGCGGAGCGGGTCGGCGCCGTCGAGGTCTTCGATGCGCGCCTCGGACGGGCCTCGCTCGCTCTGGAGCCGGGCCGCGACGCGCTCGGCCTGGCGCATGACGCGGAGGATGTTCCCACCGGCAATCGCGCGGAGGTCGTCGTCGGTGTAACCCCGGCGGACGAGTTCGATGAACAGATCCGGGTACTTCGAGACGTCCTCAAGCCCGCGCGGCCCGGCGGGGATGCCGTCGTAGTCGCCGCCGATCCCGACACGCTCGATCCCCGCCACTCTGCGGACGTGATCGATATGGTCGGCGACGTCGTCGAGAGTCGCGGTCGGGCGCGGGTTGACACTCTCCCAGCGCTCCATGCTCGCGGCGATCGAATCCGCGTCGGAGCCCGCGGCGCGGAGTCGGCTCACCTCGTCGGCCCGGGCGCTCGACCAGCGCCGGAGTTGGTCGGAGACGAAAGTCGGAACAAATGTGACCATCACCACGCCGTCCGTCTCGCGCAGCCTCTGGAGGACGGAATCCGGCACGTTGCGCGGGTGGTCGGTGACCGCACGGGCGGACGAGTGCGAGAAGATCATCGGCGCCTCGCTGGTTTCGAGCGCGTCGTGCATGACTTCGGGCGTGACGTGCGAGAGATCCACGAGCATGCCGAGCCGGTTCATCTCGCGGACGACTTCCCTGCCGAACGGGCTTAGCCCGCCGAGGTTGCGGGTGTCGGTAGCGGAGTCCACCCATGCTAGATTGCGGTTGTGAGTGATGGTCATGTAGCGGGCGCCGAGGTCGTACGTGGCGCGCAGGACCGCGAGGGAGTTCTCGATCGAGTGCCCGCCTTCCATGCCGATAAGCGACGCGATCCGGCCGTCGCGGTGGATGCGCACGATGTCGTCGGCGGTCAGCGCGAGTTCGAGATCGTCGTAGCGGTCGATGAGCCGGCGCGTGACGTCGATCTGCTCGATGACGGCCCGCGCGTCGCCGGCCCGGCCGGGATATTCGCGGATCGGGATGTAGACGGACCAGAACTGAGCGCCGACGCCGCCGGCGCGCAGGCGGGGGAGATCGGTGTGCATCGGCGGGGTCAGGCGTGATGTGTCCGACGCGAAGTCGACGCCGGCGAGGCGGTTGCGGGCGCGGTTGAGATATTGGCCGGGCGTGTCGTTGTGGCCGTCGATCAGGGGCGTGTCGCGGAGGATGGACATGACGTGGGCGCGCGTGGCGCGGGCCGATCTTCCGGGGTCGTCGGCGAATGCACCCGCGCCGTTTGTGGAGCGCGTCGGGGAGCAGCCGGCGAGCGACGCCGCGAGCGAAACGATCGAGAGTGCGAGAGCGAAGGTTATCGTGCTGCGCATGGCGCCTCCGTGGGTTTGTGAACCGAGCGCAAGGTAGCACAAGCGCGCTGGCGCCGGGC
>CAZTEE010000100.1:0-6433 GCA_964611775.1 uncultured Phycisphaeraceae bacterium
TCATCGACGTAGAGACGGGGGTCGTTGCGGGGGAAGATCCAGGGGACGACGTTGTCCACGGGGTTGTTGTTCCCGTCGTTGAGGATCTCGCCGGCGTACCAGCGCTGGAGGTCCCAGTCCCCGCCGGCGGTGGTGGACCCGGCGATCGGGTCGACTTTGTTGTCGCCGTCCTGGTCGAAGATCGGAAGGGTTCCACGTCGCCGTCGGTGTCGATCTCGGGGATGAGAGTGGACAAGCCGAAGACGCCCATCCCGACGGGGAGTTCCGTGGGCTGGCTGAAACGCAGGGGCTGGTAGGCGAGGATCTGATTCGACAGCCCGAGCGAGCGCAGGTCTTCGGCGCAGTCCGGGTCGCCGGTCTGCGGGCGGCCGATCTCGATCCGGGCGGCGCCGGAGTTCGGCGCGAGTTCGAGAACGAGCATCGTGTACCGGCGTTCATTGATGTCGAAGAGGAACGCGACGGCGGTGGGCCGGCCGGACTCCATCGCGGCTGCCCGGGCCCGGCCGAGCGTAGCGGTGACGGCGTTGACGGCGGCGGCGTAGTTCGTCGAACGCATGATCCGCCCGACCGACGGGACCACGATCGCCAGCACCACCACGATCACCGAGATCACCACCAGCATCTCGATCAGCGTGAAGCCGAGGGAGTCGCGGCGTGAACGGGGCCGGCGGCGGGCGTCGATTCGGATTCGTGCGGCGTGTTTCATCACGGCCAGAACTCGCTGATCACGTCGGGGTCGATGCGGAAGTCGATGTTCACGGGGGCGGAATAAAGGTTGTCTTCGCGGGCCTTGCGGAGGACGCGGTTCTTAAAATCGTCTTCCGTTTCGCCCGCGGCCTGGCTCATGCCGTAGAAGGACTGGATTTCGGGGCCTTCTTCGGGATGGCCGTAGAAGCGGTCGGGTCCGGCGGAGAGGAAGTACGGGCGACCGTTGACGACGGAGCCGAAGAGTTCCTGGGCGTCGGGGAACTGCGGCGTCGTTGATCGGTCGCGGCGGTTGTTGGGGTGGATGTAATAGATCAGGGTTTGTTCGCGGATCGGCCAGGCTTCTTCGAAGTTCTGGCCGCCGACGTCGGCGATGCCGGGCCAGTCGGTGGTGGCCCAGGCGTCGACGAACGAGGGGGCGGTGTCGTGCATGTTGTCCTGGATGATCGACCCGCCGCTGACGTTCACGGAGCGCGGGACAGCGGTGGGGATCACGAATCGCTCGGGGACGCCGGCGAGGATCGCGTCGACCTCGCCGACGCCTCGCGCTTGGCGGACGAAGACGGAAGCGTCGGGGCGCTGGGGCATGGGGTTGTCGGAGTCGCTGAGGTAGTCGGAGTCGGGGTCGCCGCCGTTGGGGCCGTCCCAGCCCGGGACGGCGGCGTAGGACTCGCGGACGAATGGGGGGATGTTGTTGTTGTTCTCGACTATGAACTCGTCGAGGGCGCGGTTGAGCGATTCGAGCACGCCTTTGGTCGCGTTTGCCTTGCTGTTGCGGGTCACAGCAAGCCCCGCGCCGACGAGCAGGCTTATAAGGATCACGATGATCGAGATCACCACGAGCAGTTCGAGCAGCGTGAAGCCGGGACGGATTGTGCGTCGGCGGCGTGTCATGGCGTGTTCCTGATGTTGTCTGCGACGCGGTCGATGACGGCGAACTTGGCGGGGTCGGTCGAGGGGATGCCGTCGAAGAAGTTGGCGCCGGGTTCGCCCGGAGCGCCCCAGCCGAGCCAGTTGCCGGAGGTGTCGGTGTCGCCGAAGTCCGCGTCGGGGCCGGCGGAGAGGAGGGCGTAGGGTGCGCGGAGGAGGTTCTGGTCGAGTTGTGTCTCGGCCCGGATCACGCCGGCGCGAGGCGTGGCGAGGTGCTGGCGCAGGCTCTGGACGTTGCGGAGTTCGATGGGGATGAGGTCGAGGCTGGGTTCGATGACGCCGTTGTTGTCCTGGCGTGTGGGCCAGTCTTTGTAATAGCGGATGGGGCGGTTCCAGCGGTCGGTGATGACGAAGAGGTCTCCGACGCCGTCGGCGCCGGAGCCGTCCTCGTCGCCGTCGGCGAAGAAGTCTGGGAGCATCGCGCCCGCGGGGACGTTCAGATCGGCTTGTGTGACTCGGCGGAGGACGCCCTCGCCGTCGCCGATGTCGATGTACGGGCCGAAGGTCCGGCCGGTGCGAGGCGGGCGGTGGTTGTCGCGTTCGCGGGCGCCGCCCCAGGAGCGGTCCGGGCCGGGGTCGCGGATGCCGGGGCCTTGGACGCCGTCGTGGCGGTCGGGGTCGTCGTTGGGGCCGAGTGAAGCGTCGTACGGCGCCAGTTCGCCCACGCCGAGGAGGTAGACGGTGAGCGAGTAGATGCTCTGGTAGCGGTGGTTGATGAGTTCCTCGCGTTTATCCATCGGGTCGTCGATGGAGTCGAGTGTGTGCTTTGAGCCGTCGACCAGCGGGGGTAGGTAGCCGAAGTCTGTCTTGAACTGCTCGATGCCGATCTGGACGGAGCGGAGCAGGCTCTGCGTGGCGACGTTTCGGCTGCTGGACAGCGCCCCGCTGAACGCGACGCCGAGGATCGAGATAAGTACGGCGATGACGCTGATGACGACGAGCACCTCGACGAGCGTGAAGCCGGGACGGGCGCGGGTTGAGCGTTCACGACGGCGTGTCATTGGTTGAGGTTCTCGATCATGGTGACCATGGGTAGGAACATGGCGATGACGATCGTCCCGACCATCCCGCCGAGGAGGATGACCATGAACGGCTCGATGAGTTTGACGAGCGATCCGATGGCGACCTCTTCGTCGTAGTTGTCGGCGATCTTATAGAGCATGGTGTCGATGTCCCCGGTCTCCTCGCCGACGTCGATCATGTTTACGACGAGCGCGTCGCAGACCTTGGTCTCGCGGAGGGGCCCGGCGAAGGATTCGCCCTCGCGGATGGAGTCGTGGACCTTGCTGAGGGCGCGTTCGTAGACCCAGTTGCCGCAGGTGTCGCGGGTGATGATGATGGCTTCGAGGATGGGGACGCCGGCGCTGATGAGTGTGCCGAGGGTGCGCGTGAAGCGGGCGATGACGGACTTGCGGATGAGGGTTCCGAAGACGGGGAACTTGAGGAATGTCCAGTCGAAGGTGGCGCGGCCGGGCTTTGTTTTGCGCAGGAGTTTGTAGAGGATGAAGCCGAGGACCGGGGCGACGAGGATGACCAGGGCGCCGGGGATTTGCTGCCCGGCGTTGTTCCCGGCGACCCAGCGGCTGAAGTTGATCAGGCCCATCGTCAGGGCGGGGAGTTCGAAGCCGAAGTCGAGGAAGATCTCCTCGAACTGCGGGATGATGAAGTACATGATGCCGGTGACGATGAGTACGGCGACGCTGAGGACGGCGACGGGGTAGATCATCGCGCCGATGATTTTGCTTTTGAGGCGCTGGGATTTCTCCATGAACTCGCTGAGTCGCTGGAGGATTACGTCGAGCACGCCGCCGGTCTCGCCCGCGAGGACCATCTTGGTGTAGAGGCGGTTGAAGACGCGTGGGTGGGCGGCGAAGGATTCGGAGAGCGAGGTGCCGCCTTCGACGTCGTCGGCGACGGCGAGGAGTGTGTTTTTAAGTTTGCAGGGCTTGAGCTGGCCTTCGAGGATCTGGATCGAGCGGAGCAGCGGGAGGCCGGCGTCCTGGAGTGTGGAGAGTTGTCGGGTGAAGAGGGTGAGCTGCTTGGTGCTGACGCCGCCGATGGTTATGCCGCCGCCTTTTTTCTTGGCTTTCTTCTTTTTCCCGGCGGCTTCGCCCGTGGCGGCGGCGGACTTCTTGACCTTCTGCTCGCGCACGGAGGTCGGGAATCGTCCTTGCATCTTGATGCGCTGGACGGCTTCTTCGGAGGAGGTCGCCTCGATCGTGCCTTTTTCCGGCTTCCCCGAGGAGTTCAGGGCTTCGTATGTAAAAGTGGGCATGGCTTGGCTCCGGGCGCTGCGGGCGCCGACCTGAATTGCTCGGCGGATCAATCCTCTTCGATGGTCTCGCGGACGACTTCGTCGATGGTGGTCTGTCCGTCGTAGATCGCCTCGAGGCCGCACTCGCGGAGGGTGCGCATGCCCCGGCGGCGGGCCTCGGCCTTGAAGACGGACATGTTGGTTTGTTTCATTATCATGTCGCGGAGATCGTCGTCGAGAACGAGGATCTCGAAGATGCCGAGGCGTCCTTTGTAGCCCGACCCGTGGCAGTTATCGCAGCCTTTGCCGCGGTACAACTGCTTGCCCGCCACGTCCTCGGGGCGTAGGGACAGTTCCATCAGTTGCTCCTCGGTCGGCTGGTAGGCTTCCTTGCACTTGGGGCAGATCTTGCGGACGAGCCGCTGTGCGACGATGCCTTCGATGGTGGCGGTGAGGAGGAAGGCTTCGAGGCCGAGGTCGAGCAGGCGGACGATGGAACTCGGCGCGTCGTTGGTGTGCAGTGTGCTGAAGACGAGGTGGCCGGTGAGGGAAGCCTGCACGGCGATCTGCGCGGTTTCGAGGTCGCGGATCTCGCCGACGAGGATGATGTCCGGGTCCTGGCGCAGGAAGGATCGGAGGGACTTGGCGTAGGTCAGGCCGGCGTCGGTGTTGATCTGGACCTGGCACAGGCCGTCGATGTCGTACTCGACGGGGTCCTCGGCGGTGAGGATCTTGGTGTCGACGGAGTTGAGCGACGCGAGGGCGGCGTAGAGCGTCGTCGTCTTGCCCGAGCCGGTCGGACCGGTGACGATGACGATGCCGTTGGGCTTGTGCATCAGCGCCTGGACGGTCTGGAGGTCGCGTTCGCCCAGGCCGACACGGTCGATGGCTAGTTCGACGTTGGAGCGGTCGAGGACGCGCATGACGACGGACTCGCCGTGCATGGTGGGGAGGACGCTGACGCGGAGGTCGATGGGGTTCCCGCCGACGGTGAGTTCGATGCGGCCGTCCTGGGGCATGCGTCGCTCGGCGATGTCGAGGTTGGCCATGACCTTGATGCGGCTGACCACCGCGGCGGCGAGATAGCGCGGCGGGGGGACCATCTCGTAGAGCACGCCGTCGATTCGGTAGCGCATCTTGAACTCGTCCTCGAACGGCTCGAAGTGAACGTCCGAGGCCTTGTCGCGGATCGCCTGGAGCAGGACGAGGTTCAGGAGTTTGACGACCTTGTTGTCCTCGGCGGCGTTCATGACGGCGTCGAGGTCGATGGAATCGCCCCGGCCTTCGAGGGCGGCGAACTTCTCGTCCGCGACGATGTCGCTGACGAGGTCCGTCACCGACTCCGCCTTGGAGTAGAACTTCTTGAGGAGGGCGTCGACCTGGGCGGGGTCGGCTACGTAAGCCTCGACCTTGAAGCCCATCAGCAGGCGGAGGTCGTCGACGGCGCGGAAGTTGTCCGCGCTCTTGAGGGCGATCTTCAGTTTCTTCGAGCCCGGCTCGTGCTCGAAGGGGACGACCTGATAGGCCTGGGCGGTCTCGGCGGGGATGGCGTGGGCGGTCTCTTCCTCCACCTCCACGCCCGCGAGGTCTACGAACCCCATCCCCGCCTGACCGGCCAAGGCCTCCTGCACGTCGCGGTCGGTGATGTAGCCGAGTTCGACCAGGAGTTGGCCGATCGGCGCCTTGCGCGTTTTTTGAACGGCGAGGGCTTCGTGGACCTGCTCGCGCGTCACCTTGCCCAACTTCGTCAGAACCCGGCCGAGTTTTCGGCCTTTGAGTTCCGCCAGCGGGACAGGGTTCGAAGTTTGCTGCTTGATTGCCATAGCCGACCGCTCTTCGCTGCGGGACTCTCACCAGCCGCCGCCGCGTGCGGGAACACCCCGCACACACATCTTCGCGGACCGGAGAGCCACTGTTCCTGATAGAAAGACCGATTTGTCGTATCAGAGCGATGCGACAAATGGATTATGAATCGTTTTTCGAGCCTTCAAGCGCGTCCGGGTGCGCAAAAAAGGAGGTTTTTACCCCTTTTCGGCGGTGTCCACGTCGGCTTCGTCGAGTTCGGTTCGGCCGATGCGGCCGCCGGCTTTGTGGACACGGTCGGAGAGCGACTGGGGGTTTTTGGACTTGTCCACCATTTCTTCCGCGGAGATCATGCCTCGGGAGTAGAGGCTCCAGAGGTGCTCGTCGAGGAGTTGCATGCCGAACTTTTTGCCGGTCTGGATGGAGGAGTCGATGCGGAAGGTTTTGTTGTCGCGGATGAGGTTGCTGATGGCGGGGGTGATGAGGAGGAACTCGTAGGCGGCGACCATGCCTTTGGTGTCGATCCTGGGGAGAAGGGCCTGGCTGAGGATCGCGAGGAGCACGGTCGAGAGCTGGACTCGGACCTGGTTCTGCTGGGAGACGGGGAAGGCGTCGATGACGCGGTCGATGGTCTTGGCGGCGCCGGTGGTGTGGAGCGTCCCGAACACGAGGTGCCCGGTTTCCGCGGCCCGGATGGCGGCTTCGATGGTTTCGAGGTCGCGCATCTCGCCGACGAGGATC
>CAZTEE010000101.1:0-3498 GCA_964611775.1 uncultured Phycisphaeraceae bacterium
CCGCGTCCAGCGACGCCATGACACCGACACCGGTTTCTGTTGACTCGCCCGGCTCACCCGATTCGACCGATCTGCCGGGATCTCGAGTCTGCACATGTTCAACAGCGTTCGGCTCAGACGCCGCGGGCGCCGGTGCGGGCGCTTCGGTGATATCTGTGCCCGTGGTTTCTTCGGCGACTTCGGCGTCGATCGACTCGATCAGTTGGGCGGCCTCGGCGGTCAGCCGATCAACTTCCGACGCGATTTCCACAACGGCCGCCTCGTCCGATGCGCTCGGCGTTGTCCGCTCGTCAGATGCCTGCACGCCGATCGCTTCGACCGCGCTGAGCGCGTCGTCGATCAGGTCGTCCACGGCGCCGGCGACGGCGTCGGCGTCGGCGTCGGCGTCGGCGACTTGCTCGGGGCATTCATCGAAGTCGGGCGACTGAGCGATCTCGGGCGGGATCTCCGGCTGGTTTTCCGGCGCCGCGTCGATGGCGGCGTCGGTCATCGCGGAAGGATCGGCGTGATCGTTGTGATGTTTCTTCGGCGTAGGTCTGGCGGCGCCGGTGATCCGCGCGGAGGACTCGGCGATGATCGTCTCGCCCGCGCGCTCGATCTCCGCCAGCAACGCGCCCGCGTCGCGCTGAAGATCGCTCAAGTCGAGCGTGTCCGTCTTGTCCTTGAACGGCGGCATCGCGGGCGCGGGATCCTCCTGCTGGATCATCGACGCTACAACGCGGATACTCAAGCCCGAACTGCCCGGTTTCTCGGACGCGCCGCTCGGAACGCCGCTCATGCCACGCCACGCCCTGTTCATACCGGACCTGCCGCTGGAATTCGGCGCCGACCTCACGCTTACGGGCGATGAGGCCCGTCACGCCGCCCGGGTCAAGCGTGTCGCGGTCGGGGACACGGTCGCGGTGCACGACGGCGCCGGGACTGTCGCGTCGGCGGAGGTCGTCGGCGTCGGTCGCGAGGTCGCGGTGATGGTCCGGCGTGTCGAGCACGTCGAGCCGACGCGCCCGGCGGTCGGGGTCTGGTCGGCTACGCCCAAGGGCGCGCGGCTGGCGGACATGATCGACTCGCTGGCGCAGGTCGGAGCCGAGTCCTGGACCCCGATGCGCACCGAGCGGGCCGGGGTGGATCCTGCGGGCGTGCGACGGGATCGGCTCGAACGCGTCGCGGCGGAGGCGCTCAAGCAGTGCCGACGGGCGTGGATTATGCGCATCGAATCGGCACGGACATTTCAGGATGCAATCCTTATCAATTCAGCCCGCGCGGGCGAGGTCGGTGGCACGGGCGAAGTTTCCAGTGGCACGGGCGTCTCGCCCGTGCGCGAACAGCCCGACGCGCACGGGCGAGACGCCCGTGCCACCAGCAACCTCGGCTCAGACGCCCGTGCCACCAGCGACCTCGGATCGGAGATCTGTGCCACCATGAAGAATGATGTCACAGCGCTCGTGCTCGCCGACGCCGCCGGCGAACCTTATCAGCCGACCGGCGCGTCTCGGGTTCGGCTGCTGATCGGGCCCGAAGGCGGTTTCAGCGAGCGAGAGATCGACGCCGCCCGTGCCGCGGGCGCGCGAGTGCATTGCTTCGGCGTGCATACGATGCGCGTCGAACTAGCTGCGCCCGTCGCCTGCGCGATCATCATCGACCGCGAGCGTCCCGGCGCCTGACCTATGAAGCATCGCGCGACGCCAGCCCGGTACAGTGACGTTCCCCGAACCGACGCGATAAGCATGACCACACTGCCCGTCGAGGACATCGACCGCCCGCTCCACCCGCCCACCCCGCCCGGCGACTGGTGGTTCGGCAACCTGCTGGGGATGCGCGCGGACCCGCTGAACTACCTCGCCCGTGTGGCCCGCGACTTCGGCGGGATAGTCCGCCTGCGCTTCAAGAAAGATTATGTCTACCTGGTCTCCGAGCCGGACCTCATCAAGGAACTGCTCATCGACCACGGGCAGAAGTATCGTAAGAACACGCGTTATAAATTTATGCAGCGCGTCCTCGGGCAGGGTCTGCTGCTCTCGGAGGGCAAAGACTGGAAGTCGCAGCGGAGCGTCGCCCAGCCGTTTTTCACCCCCAGGGGCATCAACGAGCGGATCGCGGGCACAGCGGGGATCGCCCGCGAGGTCGCCGAGGGCTGGCGACCGCTGGCCGGGACGGGCGCGCCGCTAGAGACCGAGGCGGCGTTCAGCCGGCTGGCGCAGCGGCAGGCGCTCGAGTTCATCGTCGGCCCGATGCACGCGGAGTTCGCCGACGCGATCGCGCACGAGATCGAGATCGGCGTGCGGATGTGGCCCGAACGGCCGCGCGGGCGGCTCGGCGGGCTGAAACCCGCGAACCCCGTCCGCATCGCCAGGCTGAAAAAATCGCTCGACACTACCGACATTTATTTTTATAAATTCATTGACCGCCACCTCGCCCAGCCCGACCCCGGCGCCGGGCTGCTGCCCGCGCTCGTCGCGGCGCTCGACGAATCTTGGACGCCGGAAGCCAAGCGCCGACGGCTCCGCGATCAACTCGTCACGCTCTTTCTCGCGGCGTTCGAGACGTCCGCCAGCGGGCTTTGCTGGACGATGTACCTGCTCGATCGGCATCCCGATGTGCGCGATCGCGTGTATGAAGAGGTCGATCGTGTGGTCGGATCGCGCGAGCCGACCGCAGACGACCTCCCGAGTCTGGAATACACCGACCGGGTTATATCGGAGTCGCTCCGGCTGTACTCGCCGATCCATTCTTTGTCGCGCGTGGCGCTCGAGGACGACACGATCGGCGGGTTCACGATCCCCGCGGGTTCGACCGTGATGGTCTCGCTGTACGCCACGCACCGCCTGCCGAAGCATTGGCCGGACCCCGATCGGTTCGACCCCGACCGGTTCCGCCCCGAGCGCAGCGCGGGCCGCCACCGCTACGCCTACATCCCCTTCGCGATCGGCCATCGCAACTGCATCGGGGGCCGGCAGGCGATCGTAAACGCGAAGATAAATATAGCGACGATCGCGCAGCGTTACGTCCTGCGGCTGACGCCGGGCCATCGCGTCGAGCCGGACGCGCGGACGACGATGCGGCCCAGGTTCGGCATGAACATGCTCGTCGAAGCGCGGTGAGACGAGCGGGTTCACTCGCCGTGACCCGCGCGGAACCCTCAAAGCCCAGGGATGGAATCCCTGGGCTTGGATGCATCGCGTATGCTGTGATCAATGAAAGATGACTCGAACGACACCATGTCGCCGGACCCGCGGAGCGGGTACGTCTCGCCGCTCGCGTCGCGGAACGCTTCGCGTGAGATGCAGGCGGTGTGGTCCGATCGGCGTCGGTTCGGCCTCTGGCGTCGGCTTTGGCTGGCGCTCGCGGAGGCGGAGGCGGAGCTGGGCTTGCCGATCTCGCCAGGGCAGATTGCCGAGTTGCGGGCGCATCTCGACCCGACGGACGCGGAACTCGACGCGGCGGCTGGTCACGAACGACGGCTCCGGCATGACGTGATGGCGCACGTGCACGCGCTGGGGG
>CAZTEE010000101.1:3508-6433 GCA_964611775.1 uncultured Phycisphaeraceae bacterium
CGGCGAAGCCGATCATCCACCTCGGCGCCACCAGCCAGTTCGTCAACTGCAACGCCGAGACGATCCTTCAGCGGGACGCGCTCGAACTCGTGTGCGTCAAGGTCGTGCGTGTGATCGACGCGCTGGCGACGTTCGCCGAGCGGCATCGCGAGTTGCCGACGCTGGCTTTCACGCACTTTCAGCCGGCCCAGCCGACGACGGTCGGGCGCCGGGCGGCGGGCTGGGCTTACGATCTGTCGCTGTGCCTGAACCGGCTGGAATGGACGCGCGACTCTCTCCGGCTCCGCGGCGCCAAGGGCGCGACCGGTACACAGGCCTCGTTCCTCGCGCTCTTCGACGGTGACGCCGCGAGGGTGGACCGGCTCGACGCGCTGGTGTGCGCGAAACTCGGCTTCGCCGCGGACCGCCGGCACACGCTCACGAACCAGACCTACCCGCGCGTGTGCGACGCGTTCGTGCTGTCCGATCTCGCCGCGGCGGCGAGCGTCGTCCACAAGATCTGCAACGATATAAGATTGCTCTGCAACCGCAAGGAACTCGACGAGCCGTTCGGCGACGCGCAGATCGGCTCGTCCGCGATGCCTTACAAGCAGAACCCGATGCGGTGCGAGCGGGCGACGGGGCTGGCGCGGTTCGTGATGAGCCTGGCGCACAACGCGCTCGACACCGCGGCGACGCAGTGGCTCGAGCGCACGCTCGACGACTCGGCGAACCGCAGGCTGTCGCTGCCGGAGTCGTTCCTGGCGCTCGACGGGTGTCTGGATCTGCTGCACAACGTGGCGGGCGGGCTGGTCGTGCATGGCGCGACGGTGCGGGCGAACCTGCTCGCGGAACTGCCGTTCCTCGCGAGCGAGAATATTATGATGGCGTCGGTGCGGCTCGGACGCGATCGGCAGGAGGTGCACGAGGCGATCCGGCGTCACGCGCGGGCCGCGGGCGCGAGGGTCAAGGACGAAGGCGCGCCCAACGACCTGCTCGATCGGCTTCGGGGCGAGCCGCTGCTGGCGGGGTTGGACCTCGACGCGGAGATGGACCCGTCGCGTTATGTGGGCCTGGCGCCGGAACAGGTTGATAAGTTCATGTCGGAGATCGCGACGCCGATCCGTTCGCGTTACGCGGATCGTCTAGCCCCCGCGCCCGAGCCGAGCGTGTGAGCGCGGCCGCACGGAACGTAATATCGCGCGCCGGGCTATTCATCGGTTGGGATGATTGGTTCGCCAGCGTCGAGCGCTCGTGCGAGTCGGCGGCGCAGCGGGCGGGCGAGTTCGATCGTTGGCGCGGCGATGATCGCGGCGGCGAGCAGCGGTGTTGTCAACGCGCCGGCAGCGTGCGCGACGGCGGCGAGGGCGACCTGCGCGCCCCCGACGCCGCCCGCCAGCATCGCCGATGAGCGAGACCACGCGGTCGAGCGTTCATAAGAATCGCCCGCGGCGTTCCATCCGAGCCAGCCGCCGAGCCAGCGGGCGTCCGCCGCGAGAAGCGCCGCGATCACGAGCGCAATCCAGAACCGCGCCAGCGACGCGACGGCGATGAAGTCGATCATCGCGGCGGCGAGCGCGACAAAGCCGGGCAGCGCCGCGCCTAGCGCTATAGATCGGCACGCGCGGCGGGCGGCGCGCGATGCGTATATCCGTCGCGGCGTCATCGCTGCGAGCGCGGCGAAGAGCGCGAGGAGCAACGTCGGCGCAGCGGGAACGATCGCGGCGAACGCGCACGCCGGGATTACGAGGGCCGATCGCGCGGCGAGATCGAGCGAACGATCTCGTCGGCGCCGATCGCCCGCGCCGCCGGGGATGTCGAAGACCATCGAGCCGACAGCGAGCGCGGCCGCGAACGCCGCGGCTTCGACGACCGTGACGGTTGTCGTCCAGCGCATGAGGAGGAAGACGACTCCCGCGGGGACGGCGGCGGCGGCGGGGCCGATGGTGACGCCTTGCAGCGGTGGTCTTAGACGGGCTGGACGCCCGTTCCACCGGTTATGTTTATGTTTGCGTTCGCCGCGGACGGAGCCGACGGCGCCGAGCGTCAGCCAGACGCCGGCGAGCGTTGCGATGACTACGCCGAGCCGATCGGCGTGGCGGCGTTCTGCGGTTTCGAGCGCGACGCGCATCGGCGCCGAGGTGCGCTCGAAAGCGGCGATGTGTTCCTCGATGGCGATCTCGGTCACGTCGATATCACGGAGCGTGGCGATCTCGAGCGCGTGGCGCGATTCGAGTTCGGCGCGCGCGGCGCGTTCCGCAGCGCCTCCGATCAGGGCGTGCTCGATCATGCTCGGCGCGAGCCGGCCCATCGTCGTCGCGCCGGCGAGCGTCCCGACGAGAAGCCCGGCCAGGATCGCGACGCCGGCCGGACCGCCGGGCGTTCCCGCGGATCGCAGCAGCCTCGTCGCGGCGCCGGCGATCAACACAACCGCAGCGGCGAAGAGCGTCAGCGGCGCGATCTGTTCCAGCGTCTGCATGGCGGGAGTCTACGACATGAATGCAAGGAAAAAGCCCGGGGAAGAGTCCCCGGGCTTTGCGGGTTCGTATCGGACGCCGGGGGGCGGCGTGCGCGTGTCAGTCGCGTTCGATGAGGTTGAGTTGTTTGTATTTCTCGCGGTACTTGTCGCTGAGTTCGGTCTGTTTGTTGGTGAGATCGATGCGGCGGCCGTTGATGAAGGCGACCTCGACGCGCATGAATGTGTCGAGCGGCGGGGCGTCGGCGATGATGAGTGTCGCGGCTTTGCCGGCTTCGATGGAGCCGAGGGATTTGGACACGCCGAGGATCTCTGCGGCGCTGAGGGTGATCGAGCGCAGGGCGACGGCGGGCTCCATGCCGTAGGCGACGGCGGCGGCGGCGTGGAAGGGGAGGTTGCGTTCATTCGCGGCGCCGAAGGATCCGCCCCCGGATGACAGGCACCAGCGCAGGCCTGTGGCGTCGAGTTCG
>CAZTEE010000102.1:0-6378 GCA_964611775.1 uncultured Phycisphaeraceae bacterium
GCCGCCTCGGCGACGGCGGTCGCGCCCTCGTAAAGGGAGGCGTTGGCGATGTCCATGCCCGTCAGGCGGGCGATCTGCGATTGGAACTCGAAGAAGGCCTGGAGCGAGCCTTGCGAGGCCTCGGCCTGGTACGGGGTGTAGGCGGTGAGGAACTCGCCGCGGGAGATTAGTTGGTCGATGAATGTCGGGATGAAGTGGTCGTAGACGCCCGCGCCCATGAAGCAGGCGAGCGAGTCGGCGCCGCGGTTGGCGCGGGAGAGTTCGGCGAGATCGCGCTGCAATTCGAGTTCGGATGCCGGGGGCGGGACGTCGAGCAGGCCGGTGTATCGGCTCGACGCTGGTATCGCGGCGAAGAGGTCGTCGATGGTCTCGGCGCCGACGGCCTGGAGCATCGTGGCGCGCTGGTCGTCGGTGATGGAAACATAATTCATCGCGGTGTGGACCTTTCGTAGGCGATCCGTGCGTACGGGATATACGCCGCGGGCGTTGTGCGACGCGGCGTGGGGCGGCCGGGCGGCCGGGCCGGGGGTTGAGGCGAACTGTAGGTCCGGCGCGATGCGGGACGCAACGCCCGGAGCAGCGACAGGGTACATTCCCGAGAGAGCGTGCGGAGCCGGTCCGCCCGTGTAGCCGACCCCCGCACGATCCGAGTTCCGGGAGGATTTCGCATGTTCTTCGATCGCCGATGCAGACTCGCCCGCCCCGCCGGGATTGGACCGTACGCCGCCGCGGGATTGACGCTGGCGGTGCTCGCGGCTCTGGCAGGGTGCGCGACGCAGCAGAACCAGGGGACGGGCGGGACCGGCGGCGCCGGCGCCTCGGCTGATACTGCGATCAACGGGGCGACGGTGGCTCGCGCCGGATCCTCGGCGGCGCGGGCGGAAGTTCTCGCCCTCGACGCGCCGATCGCGGCAATCCTCGAAGACCTCGGCGAGTCCGTCCGGACCTATCACGCGCACGTCTCGACCCTGAGCAATCCGTGGTTCGGCGGGCGGGCGACGGGCGAGCGCGGGCTGGAGGACGCCGCGCGGTACATCGAGCATTACTTCCGCGAGTTCGGGCTTGAGCCGGCCTTCGAGGATGTTTCCCGCACGCCGGGCGGGGCGGAGGTCGTCGAGGGTTCGTACCGGCAGCACTTCACTGTGCCGGGGCCGGTCGATGTCAACGCGGCTTCTCTGACGTGGTCGGCTGCGGAGAGTAGCGGCGTGCTCCGGCCCGAACACGACTTCGACCCGATCCCGATGACGGGGTCCGGCCGTGGGCAGGGCGATGTCGTGTTCGTCGGCTACGCGATCGACGGCGGGCCGGAGGGATACTCGTCGTTCGAGGGCGACGCGGACCTCACGGGCAAGATCGCGCTCGTCCTCCGCTTCGAGCCGATGGACTCGGGCGGCAAGAGCCGGTGGGCCGACGGGCAAGGGTGGTCGGCACGCGCGGGGCTTAATCCCAAGATCCGATCGCTGGCGTCGCGCGGGGTGGCGGGGATCGTCATGGTCGCGCCCCCGGGCGCCGACGACCCGCGCGCCGGCGAACTCATGACAATCCGCGGCTCGCGCCTCGGAGCGTCGGGCGAGATCCCCGTCGTCAACGTCACCGCCGAGGCGGCGTCGAAGATGATCGCCGCGGCTGGGCCGGGCCGCTCGCTCGAAGGATTGGTTGCGATCGCCGACGCCGGCTCGCATCATCCCATCGAACTGACCGGGCTGACGGCGCGGCTGAACGTCGAGGTGAGCCGATCCGAAATCGCAACGACGAACGTCGGCGCGGTGCTGCCCGGCAAGGGTTCGCTCGCGAACGAGTATCTCGTGATCGGGGCCCACTACGACCACGTCGGGATGGGGCACTTCGGCTCGCGCAGCCCGGGCAATCTCCATCCCGGCGCGGACGACAACGCCTCGGGGACCGGCGGCGTGCTGCTCGCGGCGGAATTGCTCATAGACAAGTACGACGCGCTGCCCGCCGGCGCCGAGGCCCGGTCGATCATTTTCCTTGCATTCAGCGGCGAAGAGATGGGCCTGCTCGGATCCCGGCACTACGCGGCGAACCCGTCGGCGCCGCTGTCGAACATCTCCGCGATGCTCAACATGGACATGATCGGGCGCCTGCGCGACGGCGCGCTCGAAATCCTCGGCGTGGGTTCGGGCGCGGAGTTCGACGCGCTTCTTAAGGACCACATCCGCCGATCAGGAATGAAAGTCACGCTCAGCGCCGCCGCGGGCGGCCGGTCGGACCACGCGCCGTTTTCCGATCAGGGAGTGCCCGCGCTGGCCTTCCACACCGGCTTGCACGACGACTATCACGCGCCCGGCGACGTGGCTTCGCGGGTTCATTACAAGGGCGCGGTGCGTGTAGTGGAACTCGTGACCGAATTCGCTATGGACCTCGCCGCCCGGCCGGAACGTGTCACTTTCCCGAGACGAGAGCGAGCGGCTCAGCAGCCGGCGCCGACGCAGCAGCGTATGAACTTCGCGGTGCGTCTCGGCGTGGCGCCGGGGAACTACGCCGACGATGAAACGGGCGTTGTGGTCGGTTCGGTTAGCGAGGGTACCAGCGCCGCCGACGCCGGGCTATTGGCGGGCGACCGGATCGTGCGCTGGAACGGCGAGGAACTCCTCGATGTGCAGGGCATGATGAAGCACCTCGCCGCGGCCAAGCCCGGAGATGTGGCGAAACTCGTCGTCATCCGCGCTGGCAGGGAGACGCCGATCGACGTGACGCTCAAAGCGGCGGGCGGGGCGAACTGATCGGCAAGGCTCCGGGATGTCAGGGGCGTCTCGCCTGTGCGTCAAGCCTCGGCGCTCCAGCGATCTTGACTATCACCCGAGCATCGTCGCCGGGGACGATATCGCGGGTCCGAGAACATAACAATTAACTGCGGGCGCCGATCCCATCCGGCACACTCGGCAAGGCTTGGGTGCTGCGCGAGCGCCTGGCGATTGTGGGCTGAATGCCGGACTTCGGCAGGCCGATCGGTAGTGGTATGAGACGGCGTCGGATCATCAGGACGGCGTTGATGCTGCTTGCATTGAGCCTGACGTTGTGGCGATTGCCATCGATGCTCGATGGATTGCTCGGCGCGCGTGACGGCGGCGGCGGGGACCCGCTTGCTGCGGCGCTCGATTCTGCGATGCATCATGTCGCGGCGCCGGCGGAAACCGCGAGCGGCGTTCGGGTATTCGGCGCGGGCGGGAAGGAACTCACCGACGCCGAGCGCCAGGCGATGTTGCGGCGTGCGCGCGCCTCCGCCCCGGCGCCGCTCGAACAACGCCGATCGGCTTCGGATTCTGGCGGTCCGTCGGAAACGGGCGAGGACGCGGCGGCGCGGCTTCAGCGCGAGATCGATCGGATCGTCTCGAAGAACAAGCCGCCGAGTTGAGCCGGCGCGGGCCGGTCGCTGGTCGTAGTAAGGAAATATTTTCGCGAGCGCGCGGGCGAGACGCCCGTGGCACTATTCGCGCCCGTGCCGATATTCGCGCCCGCGCCGATGGTGGGCGAGTGCGGGCACGGGAGTTATTATTTGTTGTGATCCAGGCCGAGGGCCTCGCGTTTGGCGGCCCATTCGCGTTGTTCGCGTTGGTTTTCGGTGTCTATCTCGACGGCGTCGGCGCGGACCGCCTCGGCTTCGAGTCGGGTCAGCGTGACTGCGCCGAGCCGATAGTCGCGGAACGCCTCGACCGTCCACGGCGCGATCGGCTCGATCAGGCGGAGGATCGCCTCGGCGTAGTCGCGGATCTCCTGCTGGGCGTGCGCGTCGAGGCGCAGCGACAGGAAGTGCAGCAGGTTGTGCAGATCAATCTTCCAGTACCACTCGGTGTAAAGGCTCTGGGGCAGGCCGATGCGTGCGAGTTCGCGGGCCAGGCCGCGCTCCGTGAGGTCGAGGTAATCGGAATGCAGGGCGGCGGCGCGTTGGAGGTATTCCACGAAGCGGTCCGCGGTCTCGTCGTCGATCGGCTCGTCGCGGCCTTGCCTGTTTACCGTGCTCTGAGCGCGCACGTCGTCGCGCGAAGGCGTGTAGAAGCGGTCGGGCATGACGGAGTAGCGCCCGCTGTATTCGTTGACGTTGGCGGTGCGGTGCCTGATCCACTGGCGGGCGACGAAGATCGGCAGGGCGATATGGAACTTGAACTCGACCATTTCGAGCGGGGTGGTGTGGCGGTGGCGCATGAGATAGCGGATCAGGCCGCGATCTTCGGAGACTTTTTTCGTGCCTTCGCCGTAGGAGACCCGGGCGGCCTGGACGATCGCGGCGTCTGCGGTCTGGCCGGCGGGTGCGAGACGCGGCATGACGTCGACGAGGGCGACGAAGCCGTGCTCGTGGAGTGTGATCTCGCGTCGCACGGCGCCGGCCATGAGGTCGACGAGTTCGGCGTCGGGCCTGATCTCTCGCACGGGGGCGCCGGGCTGGCCTGGGGCGGTTTGTCGTTGTGTGTCGGCCACGTTGGTTCCCATGCCCGGCCTCCTCGTGCGAGTAGTGTCGGCGAGACGGCTGCGGTGCGCGCCTGTGATGACGGCTTGTGCCGGGTGTAATTGACAGGTTGTTCGCACTACCGGCGCAATCGTGCGCAATTGCAAGGTTGCCAATGGTCATACGCGGCGGACCGGACGGTAGATCGCCGGAGTTCGGTTGTTCAGGCGAGCGTGGCTGCGGCGCGGATGAGTCGGCGCGAAAGGAGTGCGGACACGCCGCCCGCCGCGGCCATGAACCCGGCGAACAGCATGAACGCGATGTCCAGGCCGAAGACGTCAGCGACGCGTTCGGCGAGGACCGGTCCGCCCGCGGCGACGGCCCAGCCGCCGCCCATGAGGATGCCCGCGGTAAGCCCGGTCGCGTGCGGGAGCAGCCGCTGGGCGAGGGATATCGAGGTCGGGATCACGCCGAAGAATCCGAACGCGACGACGGACGCGGCCGCGATCATCATCCATCCGTCGAGCACGGGCATTAGGGCGATCACCGGCGCCGCGACCAGGCCGGTCGAGATCATCAGCCCGCGCTCCCGGCCGGGCGCCAGTCGGCGTCCGATGATGATCGCGGAGATACCCATTCCGACCTGGCTGACAGCAAGGATCTCGGCGTGGAGATTAGAGACGGCGGCGGCGGAGGCGTCCGCGGCGAGTTGGGTCTCGGCCCAGCGTTTGTAGAGGTAGAAGAGTCCGAGGTTGACGGTGAAGCGAAGGGCGTTGGAGATGTATAGCAGGCCGACGGCGAACCATCGGGCGCGTTCGCTGGCGACGCTGGACAAGGCGCCGTCGGCGCGTGAGAGGTGGGCGGCTTCGCGGTGCGGGACGCGGCGGGTGGCGAGCCAGAGCGCCGCGGCGCCGATCACGCCGGGGACCGCCATCACGCTGAGCCATTGCATCCCGTTCGGGCCGACGGCGTTGATGCGTGTGGCGATGAGAGGGCCGGCGAAGCCGCCAGCGCCTACGCCCGCGGCGAAGAAGATGGCGAGCGCCATCCCCCGGGCCGACTTGCCGCCGAACCTGTGGTGAAGCCCGTCGCGTCCGAGCCGACCGGCGAGGGCCGAGGCTATCGGGTGGAATACGCCGACGCCGGTCATGCCGATGAACTGAAGCGCCAGGAGTTGGGTGTAGTTCTGTGCCCAGCCGATGGCGCTGACGGCGAGGCCCGCGGCGGCGAGGCCGAGCCAGCCGAAAACTCGCGTGTTGAGCCGATCACCGACCCACGCCGAGATCGGCTGGGTAAGGCCGCTGATGATGCCGCTGAAGGAGATGATGAGCGCGGCTTGGAGTTCGGTCAGCCCGAGCCGCGCCTGCAAGGCGGCGACCAGCGCGACGAAGAACATCGGGTATATATCAATGATAAAATGGCTTGTGACGACGGTCCAGTACCGTGCCGCGGCGCGTGATGTGGCGGGGAGCGGGTTCGGATCGCTCGGTGTTTCCGGCGGTGACTCTGCGGTGGCCGTGCGCGTGGCCACGTCCGGCGCCGGGGGGGCGGCGGGCTCTGCCAGGTCCGGTGATCTGGGCGGCTCGTGGGGCACTCGGCGCACAATAGTCGGCCCGCGCCGATCGGGCGGCGTCGGATCAATACGGCGACCATCGCTTCGGAGAGCGCATGGAGTGCGGGAGCAAGTTGCGAGCGGTCGGACGCGGGTGCTGAGTTGTACTCGCGGTGGAGTTCTGAATCGGTTATGCGGGCGTCACGCCAGGTGTGAATCGCCGGGGTTGTACGTTAATCTGAAAGCAAAGGATATTTTGAATTAATCTGTTCGGGCGGCACATTCCGAGCACCGGCGGGACGCCTGTTCCACCAGTGGTGATGATGCGCACGGGCGAGACGCCCGTGCCACGGTGTGTGCTTTGTGGCTGTTTGTGGGTGTGCCACTTGTTGCGCTCGTGCGGATGGGATTGAAAATTAAA
>CAZTEE010000103.1:0-5653 GCA_964611775.1 uncultured Phycisphaeraceae bacterium
TGAGACGCGCGCGCCGCTGCCGGGCGTGCGCAACGGACGCAAGCTCGAAAAGCTCGGCTATAAGGGCATCGACTCGGGCGAGTTCGTGTTCGACGACTACCGATGCAACGCGGCGCGCGCGCTCGGCGGCGGTGCTGAGGGCCAGGGCTTCTTCATGGCCACTGGGGGGCTTGAGATCGGGCGCATCAACGTTGCCGCGCGCGCGGTCGGCGTCTCGCGCCGCGCGCTCAGGGAGTCCGTCGCCTACTCGCAGGTGCGCAGGACCATGGGCAAGCCCATCTGTGAGCACCAGGCTATCCAGCTCAAGCTCGGCGAGATGGCGACGAAGGCGCGTGCGGCAGAGTTGCTCGTCGAGGACGCAGCGCGCTTGTACGACACGGGCGCACGCGTCGAATTGGAGGCCGGCATGGCGAAGTATTTCGCCTCGGAGACCGCAGCTGAACTCGCCTTCGAGGCGATGCGCATCCACGGCGCCTACGGCTATTCGAAGGAGTATCCGATCGAACGTCTGTATCGCGACGCGCCGTTGATGTGCATTGGCGAAGGTACCAACGAGATGCAGCGCATCATCATCGCCAAGCAGCTTGTGAAGAGGAACCCGGTGTGAGCGCAGACCAAGTCACATTGGACGTAACGAGGATGAGAGCATGAGTAAAGTGCGTGTGGCCGTCGACATCGGCGGAACGTTTACCGACATCTGCATACTAGACGAGGCGGACAACACACTGCGCGTGCAGAAGGTGCCGTCCACGCGCGATCCGATCGACGCCGCGCTCGAAGGTATCGCAAAAGCTGGCGTAAATCTCGCCGACATCACGCTGTTTTCCCACGGCACGACGGTCGCGACAAACGCGCTGATCCAGCGCAACCTGCCGCATGCGGCCGTGGTCTGCACCGAGGGCTTTCGGGACGTCATCGAGATCGGCAACTCCACCAAGGCGGACCTCTGGGATGCTTACCAGGACAATCCCCCGCCGTATATTCGCCGCCGCGACCGGCTGACGATCGCGGAGCGCACAAGCGCTGCGGGTGTGGTCGAGCGTCCGGTGGACGAGGCCGAGGCACGCGTACTCGCCGCCAAGCTCCGCAAGCGCGGCTACCGGGCCGTCGCCATCTGCTTCATGAACGCGTTCGCGAACGGCGCGAACGAGCGCGCTCTCAAGGCCGTTCTCGAGACCGAGCTCCCGGGCGTCGCCGTTACCACGTCGAGTGAAGTGCTGCCCGAGATCTTCGAGCACGAGCGCTTCTCCACGACCGTCGTGAACGCAGTGCTGCAGCCGGTGGTCGGCGACTATGCACGCCGCCTGCAGGATCGTCTCGTCGCGGGTGGTTATGCCAGCGACGTGCTGCTGCTGCATTCCGGCGGCGGCGTGATGACACCGAAGAGCACGGACAGGCAGGCGGCGCGGCTTGCGAGTTCAGGCATCGCCGCCGGCGCGATTGCGAATCGCTACATTGGTCAGCTGTGCGGCTACCCGAACGTGATCGGCTTCGACATGGGCGGCACGAGTACGGATGTTTCGCTCGCCTGGCAAGGCGAGCTGTTGACTACGCGCGACTGGTACATCGAATACGGGCAGCCGATCTGTTTCCCGAGCATCGACATCAAGACAATCGGCGCGGGCGGCGGCTCCATCGCCTGGATCGACGAGGCGGGCAGCTTGCGCAACGGGCCGCAGTCGGCAGGCTCCGAGCCAGGTCCGGCCTGCTACGGGCGCGGCGGCGAGAAGCCCACGAATACGGACGCGAACCTCGTGCTCGGCCGGCTCGGTGCCGGGCTCGCGGGCGGGGACCTCGGCCTGGACGCGGCGCGCGCTCGCGCCGCAATCGAGACCCACGTCGCCCGCCCGTTGGGGATGGACGTCGAAGCCGCGGCGCAGGCCATCCTGCGCGTCGCGAACGCAAACATGGCCGACGCCGTGCGCCTCGTGTCGATCATGCGGGGTTACGATCCCCGCGACTTTGCGCTAGTCGCATTCGGCGGTGCGGGTGCTTTGCACGGCGCGGCGGTCGCGAAGGACCTCGCGATCCCGAAAGTGATTGTGCCGCCGCACCCGGGCGTGACTTCGGCGATGGGTTGCCTACTCGTGGACATCCGCCACGACCTGCTGTCGACTTACCTCGTCGACGCTGCCGTCGCGGACGCTGCGGACGTCGAGCGCGAGTTCCGCGCACTCGAGGACGAGGCGCGCGAACGGCTCGCTCATGAGGGAGTCGCAGAGGCTGACATGGTGCTCACGCGCTCCATCGATATGCGCTACGGCGGGCAGTGGCGCTCGCTGACTGTGCCTGTGCCGCGTCCGTTCACGAACGTCGCGCAAGCCGTCGAGGATTTCAGCGCCGCGCACCAGCGCGAGTACAACTACCGCCGCGACGGCGCGGTCGTCGAGATCTTCCGGCTGAATCTGATCGCCATCGGCGTCACGCCGAAGGCCGAGTTCGCGCGGCACGCGCCGGGTGGCGCGATGCCCGCGCCGCGCTCGACGCGGAGCGTGACGTTCGACGAGGGCATCCGGGAGACCCCGATCTTCTGGCGCGAGGACCTGCCCGCCGGTGTGGCATTCGCCGGTCCCGCAGTCGTCGAACAGTTCGACGCGACCACGCTCGTGCCGCCCGGCGCGCGGGCCGAGGTCGACGTGTGGCTCAACATCGTCATCACGGTTTGAGGAGGCCCGCTATGGACAAGCCAGTTACCGCCGCCAGGTTGCTCGACCCCGTCACGTTCGAGGTTCTGCGCAACGCCTTCGTCAACATCGTCGACCAGATGGCCGAGCAGGTGCGCCGCACCTGCTACTCCTTCGTCGTGTACAACCGCGACTTTTCCAATGCGCTATGCGACGCGGAGGGCAACACGGTCGCGCAGGGCAACCAGGACCTCGCCGCCCACGTCGGCACGCTCCACTACACTTGCAAGGCGGTCATCGCGGAGTTCGGCGCGGACATTCACCCCGGCGACGTATTCCTGATCAATGACCCCTATGTCGGCGGCACGCACTTCAGCGACACACGCGTGCTGCTGCCGATCTTCGTCGACGGCCGCCTCGTCGCCTGGAGCCAGGCGAACGGCCATTGGGCGGACATGGGCGGCAGCGTGCCGGGCTCGTTCGACGTGACGGCGAAGGATATGTTCAAGGAAGGTATCCGCATCCCGCCGATCAAGATCTGGCGCAAGGGCGAGTATTGTTACGACGTCGCGCGCCTCGTCGCCAAGAATACGCGCGACCCCGACGCCATCATCGGCGACATGGACGCCCAGACCCAGGCGACGCGCATCGCCGAGCGCGAGCTGAAGCGCCTGTGCGAGAAGTACGGCGTGGACACGATCGTGACGGCGTTCGCCGAGGTCCAGGACTACGTCGAGCGTGCCGTGCGGCTGCGCCTGTCCGAACTGCCGGACGGCAGCTGGGAGACCGTCGACTTCATCGACCAGGACCCGACGGGCAATGAAGGACTGATCCCCATCCGCGTCAGAATGACGATTTCGGGCGACGCGGTCGAGTTTGACCTGAGCGGCTCCCACCCGACCATCGGCTCGATATACAACTGCGCGTTTGGCGGCACGTTCGCCGCGATCGTCTCAGGCATGAAGACGTTCTTCCCGGACGTGCCGCTGAATGCGGGGCTGTATCGTACCGTCACGGTGACCGTACCCGACGACACCATCGTCAGCGCGCGCTGGCCGGTCGCGGTGTCCGGCTTCGTGATGTGCTTCGAGAAGATCATGAACGCGATCTTCGAGCTGTTCTCGCGCGTCATGCCGGAACGGGCGATGGCCTGCGCGTTCAACATCGAGTACCTGCAGACGGGCGGCTACGACGCGCGCGGCGCGACCCGGCCCTATTTCATGCTGTACGACTGGCTGGCCGGAGGCTGGGGTGGCCGCAACGGCCGCGACGGGCTCGGCGTCACCGCGTCCTGCTTCGGCGTGGGGCTGATGATTCAGCCCGTGGAAGGCCAGGAGCGGCTCTGCCCGGTACGTACCGATCGCCTCGAGATCACGACCGACAGCGCCGGGCCCGGCAAGTGGCGCGGCGGCGTCGGGCTCGACAAGGCCGGCACCATCCTCGACGTCGAGAACTGCGTGTTCTCGTATTTCTGTGACCGCGAACGTTCGGTCGTATGGGGTATCGAAGGTGGGCTGCCGGGCGCACCGCACGGCCTGTGGCTCGAGCCCGAGGGCGAGCCTGCACGCTTTCTCGGCGCGGTTTTCTCCGACGTGCCGGTCGGTCGCGGCGCACGTTTCTGGCGCGGCACCTCGGGCGGTGGCGGCTATGGCGATGCGCTGGAGCGCGATCCCGAGCGCGTCAAGGAGGATGTCGTGGACGACTACGTCTCGCTCGAGCGCGCGCGTAAGGACTACGGCGTGGTGCTCGAAGTGGTTGACGAAGATCTGGCCGAGTATCGGGTTGACGAAGCGGCAACAAAACGCGAGCGCGCATCGATCGCCGCGGCGCGGGCCGCCTGGCTGGACGAGGAAGCGGCGCAGGTCGCTGCGCGCTACCGCGCGGGCGAGATCGACCAGTATGATGTGATCCGGCGCTACGGCGTCATCTGTGACTGGGGAACGGGCGAGTTGCTCGCGAACACCACGCGCGATTTTCGCGCGCAGATGAAGGTGCGTTGTCTGCCATCCTGGAACTGACGACCGGCGTGACCGGAAGGAGAGATCGATGAACCACCCGAGTGCGAATGGCATGAGCGAACTCGCGCGGCGCGACCTCGACGCCGTGTTCCATCCGATGACCCAGATCTCGACGTTGAACGAGATGGGCCCGATGATGATTGTCCGGGCCGAGGGCATCCATGTCTGGGACGAGGCCGGTAACCAGTACATCGACGGCCTCGCGGGCCTGTGGTGCACCTCGCTTGGCTACGCAAACGAAGAAATCGCGCAGACGGCCTACGACCAGATCAAGACGCTGTCCTACGCGCACCTGTTTCTCGACAAGAGCAGCGACATCGCGATGCGTCTCGCCGAGAAGCTCAAGGCCATGGTGCCGGGTGGCTTCTCCAAGGTGTTCTTCGGGCTGTCGGGGTCGGATGCGAATGACACTCAGATCAAGCTCGTGCACTACTACCACAACGCGATCGGCAAGCCGCTGAAGAAGAAGATCATCGCGCGCCAGAAGGGCTATCACGGCATCAGCTCGGCAGCCGCGAGCGCGACGGGGCTTGCGCCTTTCCACCAGGGTTTCGACCTGCCCGCGCGCGGGTTCTTCCATACGGACTGCCCGCACTACTACCGCTACGCCGAGCCCGGCGAGAGCGAGGACACATTCACGACGCGGCTCGCGGGTAATCTCGAAAAGCTCATCCTCGACGAAGGCCCGGACACGGTCGCGGCCTTCATTGCCGAGCCCATCATGGGCGCGGGTGGCGTCATCGTGCCGCCCGAGTCCTACTTCCCGAAGATTCAGGCGGTGCTGAAGAAATACGACGTGCTGTTCATCGATGACGAAGTCGTGACCGGGTTCGGGCGCACGGGCAATCCGTTCGGCGCCGACACGTTCGGCCTCGAGCCGGCGACGATGACACTCGCGAAATCGCTGACCTCCGCCTACATGCCGCTCTCCGCGGTGATGATCCCCGAGTTCATGTACCAGGCGATCGCGGAGATTTCGAAGGAGTGGGGCATCTTCGGCCACGGTTTTAC
>CAZTEE010000103.1:5663-6273 GCA_964611775.1 uncultured Phycisphaeraceae bacterium
GGCCACCCGGTCTCGATGGCCGTCGGTCTCAAGGTGCTCGAGATCTACGAGCGCGATCGCGTGTTCGCGTCCGCTGCGCGAAAGGGCGAGCAGTTCCAGCAGCAGCTGCGCGCGTTCGCCGATCACCCGCTCGTGGGCGAGGTACGCGGTAAGGGCATGATTGGCGCGTGCGAACTCGTCGCGGACAAGGTCACAGGCCGGGCGTTCGACCCGCACGCGGCCGTCGGCAAGTACTGCCTCGCGCGCATGAAGGCGAACGGGCTGATCTGCCGGGCGATCGGCGACTCGCTCGCACTGTGCCCGCCGCTCGTCAGCTCCGAGGACGAGCTCGGCGAAATATTCCTGCGTTACGGCAAGGCGCTCGACGAGACGCTCGAATGGGTGAAGCGCGAAGGGCTGCTGGCGGCCTGAGCGGGGCACGAAGGAGACGATGATATGGGTCGAAAACTGAACGTCAACGGCGAGGTTCGCGAGTTCGATGCGCGCGACGACACACCACTGCTATGGGTGCTGCGCGACCACCTCGGGCTTACCGGCACGAAATATGGGTGCGGCGTCATGATCTGCGGGGCGTGTACGGTGCTCGTGGACGGCGAGCCGACGCGCACCT
>CAZTEE010000104.1:0-6245 GCA_964611775.1 uncultured Phycisphaeraceae bacterium
GGCTGATCGTCTGGTTGATAGAGGTATTCACCACTTCTGCGCTGGCGTAGGCGAGCTTGCCGCGGTTCTCGCGGATGCGGTCGAGGATGACGATGGTGTCGTTGAGTGAGTAACCGATGATGGTCAGCAGCGCGGCGATCAGGCCGAGGTTGATCTTGAACGGCTCTATCAGGAGGGCGCTGGCGAACCCGGGCGCCGAGTTGTAGAGGATCTCGGCGACGGCGATCAGACCGATCGTCGTCAGCACGTCGTGAACCAGCGCAGCGGACGCGGCGAGTGAATAACGAAGCGAGCCGAACCGGAACCAGATGTAGAGCATGATGCCGACGAAACTCAGGAGCACGGCGACGATGGCCTTGGCTTTGAAGGTCCGCGCGATCGCGGGGCTGAAAGATTGCGCGCCGGCGAGCGTGGTTGTCTCCGTCAGCGCGGATTGCGTGAGGCGCCATTCCGGCTGGGCGACCTCGATGCGCCAGCGGGCGGGGTCGTCGAAGATGGATACCTGAGGGTCTGACACGACGAAGAGCGCGGCGCGGACGGCGTCGGGGGTTCCGTCGAGGATGAAGATCCGGTTCGGACGCCCGAGCAGCGCCGAGAAATCCGCCTGGGCGCGCATCTGATCGAGCCGGCGCTGCATGTCGATCAAGCGTGGCGCTGGGTCGACATTCTCTATTAGAACGCCCACGCCGCCGACGAAATCGGAGATGTCCGTGCGGATCTCGGATCGTCCGATGTTCTCACCGAGCCGGGCATCGACGAGTCGGACGATCGGGGCGTTGTCTACGGTCTCGGCGTCCATACGATCGAACCGGAGCGGTGGACGGGTGTCGATCAGGCCCGCGAGGGCACGGACGATCGAGTCGATGACAAGCTTCTGTTCCGTCGCGGTGGTTTTTATGACGAACCGATCGCTGGTGACGCCGTCGGCCTCGGGGTTCATCGGGACGATCTCGGCGTTGCGGAGCGGGACGAGCGCGGGATCGACGCCGGGCTGATCGCCGATCGGACGTATGAGGTCGGAGATGTCCTGACGTGTGCGTGTGAGTTGGACGCCGTCCTCGGCATTGAGTTGCACGGTGACAGCGGTCCCGCCGCGGAACTCGGTGTCGAGCATCTCACCGCGCTGGTGGTAGATCATGAACAGCCCGAGGCCGACGTAGGCGGTGGAGAGGACGAGGAACGCCGGGCGTAGCCGGATCCAGTTAACGTTCGGGCTTAACAATCGGTGGATCGCGGGGATGAGGTTGGGCAATTGAGGCATGCGCCGGACACGGGCTTTGTCGAGCAGCAGCGTGAAAATAATACGCGTGATGAAGAGCGAGCTGAAGAGTGTCGCGACGATGCCGATGCTGAGCGTGACCGCGAAGCCCTTGATTTCCTGCGTCGCGGTGGCGTATAGGACTGCGCAGACGATGAGGTTAGTAATATTGGCATCCATGATGGTCGAGACGACCTTCTGGTAGCCGAGGCGGACGGCGGCTTTGAGGTCGGCGCCGGCTTCGAGTTCCTCGCGGATGCGCTCGTAGATCAGCACGTTCGCGTCGACCGCCATGCCGAACGTCAGCACGACACCCGCGATGCCGGGGAGCGTGAAGGCCGCCCGCGCCAGCGCCATCGCGCCGAGGATGATGATCGCATTGGACAGGAGCGCCGCGACCGCGATAAACCCGGAACTCAAGTAGTAGAAAACCATGAATACCGCGACCACGATCAAGGCGATAACCGAGGCTGTGAATCCCTGGCGCACGTTGTCGGCGCCGAGCTGCGGCGCGATCACGTATGTGCTCAGCGGGCTTGGGCTGAGTTTCGCCTGGAGCGAACCCGCCGAGAGTGTGCGGACCAAGTAGGTAATCTCGGCGGCGGAGAAGTCGCCCTGGATGATGCCGTTTGAACTGATTCGAGAATTTAGATTCGGAGCGCTGTATACGCGGTCGTCAAGGAGGATCGCCATCGGCTCGTTCACGTGCGCGCCGGTGAGCCGACCCAGCAGGTTGGCGCCCAGGGGGTCCATGCGGAAACCGACGGCGGGCCGACCGAGATCGTCGACCGCCCGGAACGCGGTGGAGAGGCTCCACGCGCCCTCGGCAGGAGTAAGGCGCTGAACGGGAGTGTCATGGAGAAGGATGAAATAAACACCGTCGCGCTCGGCGCCGATCAGCCGGCGGCTGGCGAAGAAGCCCGAGGGGTCGGCTTCGAGGTAGGCCTGCTGCTCGGCGGTGGAGTACCACGTTGCGATGTCGTCGATGGCGAACCATCGCACGCCCGAGCCGGTGGCGGCGCGGGGCCCTTTCTCGGCGAGGTCCAGGCGGTATTGCTCGGTGTTCGGTATAGCGTCGGGGGCGGGCGCGATGCGGAAAGTAAGGACGCCGGCGCCGCGGAGCAGGCGGATGAGGTCGGCGGGGTCGTCCAGGCCGCGGCTTTCGGAGCGGTAGGCGTTGTACGCGGAGATCACTCTGTCGAGCTGGGCGATTGCAGCGGGGTGGGACTCTTTGAGTCGCTCGATCGCGCGTTCGCGCGGGCTGGGGATCAGCCGGGTGACACCGGCTTCTGTGATCTTGCGCTGCTGATCGGAGAGATCGAGCGCGAGTTGGACGTCGCGCAACGAGACGGCCGCTTCGAGCACCGCGTCGCGGGCGGCGTCGGCGCGGGCGACCGCGGAGCCCGCTTCGGTCAGCAGTTCGGTCAGCACGCCTTCGTCGGCGCCGGTATCGGCTGCTTCGGTGTAGGCGCGGCGTGCTTCACGCGCTGAGTCGTGCGCTTCCGCCGCGGCGTTGAGAAGTTCAAGCCGGGTCTGATCTCCGGACGCCAGCCGGGTGAACTCGGCGGCGCGATCGGCGGGGTCCATGCGCAACGCGCGGTCGAAGGCGTCTGCGTCGATCGCCTGCTCGTCGAGCCGGTTGAGTTCCGCCTCGAACCCGGCGCGCAGCGAGCGCACGCGGTCGGTCGGCAGCGGCATCGTGACCTCGATCCGATCCTGCCCCTGGCGGACGAATGAGATCTCGAAGAGGCCTTGCGGATCGACGCGCTGCTTGAGCACCTCGATCGTGCTGTCGATGACTTCCCCGGCGTCTTCGCCCGGCGCGACTTCGACGGAATATGTCAGGCTCACGCCGCCGGCGAGGTCTCGTCCGCGGCGGAGGTTTTTCTCCGGCGGGAAGATCGACACACCGCAGAGCGTCAGGATCACGATCACGAGGAGCGACTTGCGGACTAGGTGCTGCATGGTGTGCTGTCGATGAAAAAAATGTGTGCGGGAGAGGTTCGGATTGCGACGGTCGGAGCGGAGTCAGGAATTGATCTTTTCCGGTTCTGCGATGTCGGCGATATCGGAAGGGTCAGACTTATCCCGCTCGTTGGCTTTTTTGAGAATCTGCTGGACAGCGCCGCGCGCCACGCGGACTTTGGTATTGGTCGACTCGTCCACTTTCAGAACGACCTCGGAGTCGCGGACCTCGGCGACTGTCCCGATCAGCCCGCCGACGGTCTGGATGCGGTCGTGGCGGGCGAGCGAGCCGAGCATCGCGGCACGTTTCTTTCGTTCTTTGCGGCCGGCGAAGACCTGCATCCCGATCATGAACATGAACATGAGAAGGATGACCCAGAGGAACCCCGCGCCGCCGAAGGGAGCGGGCTGCCCGGCGCCGTCTTGCGGGCCGAGGCCGGGGTCGCCCTGGGTCGCCGCGCCGAGCGAAGGCTGCCCGCCGGCGATTGGGGGAGCGGCTTCCTGCGCGAATAAGGGTCGGACTTGAGCGAGCGTCATCGAATGTTCGGTCATATGAGTTCCAGTCGGAAGGACGGCGGGAGTGGAGCGCGGGGATCGCGCTCAAGTCGCCGGCGGTTCGTTCAGCCCGGGCCGGACGACCGGCCAGCGTCGGGCGAGATCAGACCAAGCATCATCCCTGATGCAGGCCCGGATGTCCAACAGCAGGCGTTGGAAGTGCCTGAGGTTATGCAGGCTGGTCAAGATCGGGCCTAGCATCTCGCCTGCCAGGAATAGGTGCCGGAGGTAAGCCCGCGTGAACGGCGTCGGGTGGCCCCCCCAGCCGGCGCACGCCGGGCAGTCGCAGCCCGGCTCGATCGGGTCGTCGTCCTCGGTGAAGCGCGAGTTTTTCAGGCGGATCGGGCCGGCCGAGGTGAAGGCGTTGGCGTTGCGGCCGTTGCGTGTGGGCAGGACGCAATCGAACATGTCGCACCCGGCCCGGACGGCGGCAACGATATCCCGCTCATACCCGACGCCCATGAGGTAGCGGGGTTTCAATTCCGGGAGCAGCGGCGCCGTCAGGGACACGACCGAGAGGATCTCCTCGAACCCCTCGCCGACGGCGACCCCGCCGATCGCATAGCCCGGCAGGTCTATCGAGCAGACCCGATCGGCAGACCAACGGCGCTTATCGGGGTCGGTCCCGCCTTGGACTATGCCGAATAGCGCCTGCCGATCCGCAAAGCCGGACTCCGCGTGGAACCGCGCGCAGCGATCGAGCCAGCGGACCGTCCGCTCGTTGGCGAGGTCGAGCCGACGGGCATGGTCAATGGTCACGAGCGGTGGACTTTGCCCGGCGCCGAGACGCCGGCGGGTTGAATTGGAGGATCGCGGATCGACGCTGGGCGGGCAATCGTCGAACGCCATGATGATGTCCGCCCCGAGCGCGTGCTGGACTTCGATCGAGCGTTCGGGAGTGAGTTCAATCGTGGCGCCGTCCACGATGGATTTGAACGTCACGCCGTCGTCGCTGATCCGGCTCGTGTCGCTGAGGGAATAGACCTGATACCCGCCGGAATCGGTGAGGATCGGCCCGGGCCAGTTCATGAAACGGTGCAGCCCGCCGCGACGCGCGACGAGTTCCGGCCCTGGGCGCAGCAGCAGGTGATACGTATTGCCGAGGACGACCCGGGCGCCGGTCTCGGCGAGATCGCGCGGCATGATTCCCTTGACAGTCCCGCGTGTGCCGACGGGCATGAATACGGGCGTGTCGAACGAGCCGTGCTGAGTGGTGACGCGGCCGACGCGTGCGTCCGTCGTCGCGGAACGGTGAATGATCTCGAACGACAGGCTCATCGAGTCTTGGACTCGCTCGCCCGGCGGAGGGTTTTCTTTTCCGATTCGGTCAGGCTGTGAAGCCCGTGCGTGGCGATCTTGGCGAGGATGCGGTCGATCTCGCCGTCGTCGGGGGTGGATCGTCCGGCGAAGGGGTTGGCCGCGCCGCGTGATTTTTTCTTTTTCCCGCTGGAGCGTGGGGTGAAGAAATCGAAGAAATCGCGGAGGAGATGCGCACGGCGTATGAAGTAAAAGCCGGCGATGGCGCCGCCGAGGTGGGCTGCGTCTCCCCCCGCGTTGGCGCCGCTCATCAGCAGGTTCAGCGCCGCGAGTATCACGAACCCGTACGCGACCTGCCACAACCGCATCGGCAGTATGAAGAACAGGAGGACGATAGCTTTGGGCGCGACGAACGCGGATGCGATCAGCACGCCGAACACTCCCGCCGACGCCCCGATCAGCGGCGTGTAGATGTCGTTGATGAGAAGCCCGGGGAGCCGAATCGACAGCACATTCCCCAGCATGTTCAGGAGCAGATACGCGATCGCGCCGAACACGCCGCAGGTCAGATAAAAGGCGGCGTAGCGTTTTCGTCCGAGGTGGTTCTCGATCAGCCCGCCGAAGAAGTACAGGCCGATCATGTTGAACAGGAGGTGCCCGAACGACCCGTGCAGGAACTGGAACCCGATGAAGCGCCAGAACTCCAGGCCCAGAAACCCCTTCGCGGTCGAGAAATGAAACGCCGCCTGCAACGGCGGCATCGAGGTGATCCGCCGCTCACCGACGACCTGCCCGGTCTGGCGATCCACCAGCGGCACAGCGCTCGAGCCGGGCAACGATCGGCTCCGGATCACAGCGGGCTGCCGCTGCGCGTCGCGTACTTCCTCGGCCCGGTCGCGCTGCTCGGGCGTGACGCCTTGCACCCACGCGTCACCCATATTCACAGGGATGACTACTCCCGCCTGACCGAGCATCCCGTCGCCGAAGTAAACGGCGACGTTGATGAGGATCAGCCAGGTGTTGAAGGTCCACAGGCGCGTGCGACCAAAGCCCATCGCGGGCCTGGGGTCGTTGCGGAGATAGTCTCGGTCGTGCAGTCCCATGTGTCGGTAGTACGTCGGCAGGTCCGGGCGCCGGGCGTGATAGAACGCCGAATCGGCTATCGGCGTCCGGTCCGCTTCTCCCTGGTTGCCCGTTCGAGCGTTCGTTT
>CAZTEE010000105.1:0-6178 GCA_964611775.1 uncultured Phycisphaeraceae bacterium
GCTCTTCCTCGCGCTCGAACTGACGAGCCTGCCGACTTATGTGATGGTCGCGATCAGCACGCCGAGGCTGCGTTCGCAGGAGGCGGGGGTCAAGTACTTCTTCCTCGGGGCGCTCTCGGCGGCGACGTTCCTGTACGGGTTCGCATTGATCTTCGGCGCCACGGGAACGACCGATCTCGGCGCGATCGCGCAGCAGTTCCACAGCCAGGGCCTCGGCCCGATCGGGACGCTCGGGCTTGTCATGGCGCTCGTGGGAGTGTCGTTCAAGGTCGCCGCGGTCCCGATGCACTTCTATACCGCGGACGTGTACCAGGGGGCGGCGTCGCCGGTCGCGGCGTTCCTCGCGTTCGCCCCCAAAGCCGCCGGATTCTTCGTACTCGTAAACCTGCTCGCGACCGTCGGCTGGCACTGGGGACCGACCGGTTCGACATTGCCCGAGGCGCTCCGCGTCGCGCTCTGGGCGATCGCGGTTCTCACGATGACCTTCGGCAACGTGCTCGCGCTCCTGCAGTCGAGCGCGAAGCGCATGCTCGCGTATTCGTCCGTCGCGCATTCCGGGTACATGCTCGTCGGTCTGATCGTCGGGCCGGGCGATACGGTCGCGGGCAACGGGCTTGCCGCATCGATGTTCTACATGCTCGCGTACGGCGTGATGAACCTCGGCGCTTTCGCGGTTCTCGCGTGTGTCGAAGTCCGAGGCCGGGACGGCGAACTCGCCGAGGCGGATTCACTCGACGACCTGCGCGGCCTGCACCGGCGAAGCCCGATGCTCGCGTGGGCGATGACGCTGTGCGCGCTGTCGCTCCTCGGGATGCCGCCGCTGCTCGGGTTCTGGGGCAAGTTCGTGCTGTTCACCAGCGCGATCGGCGCGGGGGAACTCGCGCTCGTCATCGTCATGGGCGTCAACAGCGCGATCGCAGCGTTCTATTACCTCAGGCTCGTCCGCGCGACCATGCTCGACGAACGCGACGAAGACCACGAACTCCCCGTCACGACGGACCTCTTCGGCCGGCGTCTCGCGGCATTGCTCAGCGCCGCGGGCGTGATTGCTGTCGTCGCGGCGGCGTCGCAATTGCAATCGGCGAGCCACTCGGCGACCACGCCCAACGAGCGGCTCGGCCTGTTCCGCCCGGCGGCGGCGTCGGACGAACCGGCGCCGACACTCGAACCCGTCGCGCTCGAAGCGCCGCGCGACGAGTGAGCGGGCGCCGGCTCCGCGTCGTTATTGTATTATGAAACGATCGTTGACGCCTGACCTGAGCGCAGCGAAGGTCAGGGTTTGCCCGCTCGGTTCACCGCAGAGGCGCAGCGAACGCAGAGGGGATTTGCTTCGAGGGATTCAGCACGGGCGGGGGCGCCCGTGCCGTCAGGCGCGCCCGAGCCGATGTTGCGCCAGCGCCACGCTTGCGACTACCTCACCGCTGGGAGACGGCCGGGGTGAGGGGCGACCGGTGCTATGTATGAACATCGCATCTTATTCAAAGCCTAGGGATTAACCCATGTGCTTTAGGCGCATTGCGCGAATCAGACTCAACTATCACGGCTCTGGAGAGCCGTGCCACCCCGGAGCCGTGCCGCTGTCGTAATTAATCTAAGGTTCACCCGCCCGGGGCTGGCGCCGGCTTCTTCTTTTTCGTGGGGTCGGCGCTGTCGGCGGCGTCGGAGAGGCCCTTGAACCCGCCCGCCTGCTGGAGCGCGAAGCCGATCACCGCGACCACGCCGACGATGATCGGCAGGATCCGCTGGCTCTCGCGCAATGAATCGAGCAGGCCCGCGCGCATGTCCTCGATCTTCAGAAGCGCGCTGAGCACGCCCGCCGTCAGCAGCACCGCGCCCAGCACCGATGTGAAGGACATGATGGCCACCTTGAACGCGAGGAACGCGAGCATGCCGAGGACGATCAGCCCGATGACGGCGCCGAAGATATGTTGCGTCGGATCTTGCGTGATCGAGGTCCAGGCGTTGGCGCCCAGGAACGCCCCGGCGAGGCCCGCGAGGAGCGCAGCGGTGTAGCGCATCATGGGCAGCGCGATAACGGCGATGAGCGCCGCCGCGGCGCCTCCGGTCACCGCCGAGTGTGTCCCGAGTTGCGGGCCGAGCGCCATCCCCGCTGTCACCCCGCCCAGCGACGCGAGCAGCACGACGAGCGTCTTATGCCAGCGGTACCCGTTGAGCACGCACAGGGCGCCGAGGAACACGAAGACGGCGGCCCAGATCAGGTGCAGGTCGGTCAGCGGGCCGGCGAAGGATTCGGAGTGGCAGAGCAGGTCGAGCCGGCCTCGCATGGAGCGGGCGAGTTCGAGGAGGGAGGGGTTGGCGATCTCCTCGGGCGCCGAGCCGGCCTGTGCGAGAATGATGTGCGCGTGGGTGCGGAAGGGGTTCACGTCGGCCTCACGATCGCGCGACTATTCCGCGCGTGTGGGCTTATCGGCTCGCGGCCGCAGAACCGTCCACTGGAGCGCCATCCCGATAGCCGCGAGGATCAGCCACAGCGCGAGCCAGCCCCGCGCGGTCGCGGGCAGGCTCCCCGCGCCCGGCAGCGAGAAGTCGGTCATGATCTTGGCGGCGGTCGGGGCCCAGACCCCGGCGCCGAGGAACGCCGACCCCACCGCGGCGACCTTTTTCGGGAACGACATCCCTAGCACGAACCCGCCGAGCGCCCCGATAGCCGCAGTGAGCGCGAGGATCAGCCGTTGCCGTTCGGGCACGCCCGACCACGCCGCCCGCCCTTCTTCCAGCAGTTCCCCAGCGAACGCCCGGAGCCGATCGGCGGCGGATCTCGCCAGCGCGACGGCGGCATCAATCGCCTCTTCCACCGCCGGGTCGTCGGAGATCATGCCGATGGCGGCGTCGGTCGCCTCGGGCGAACGGGGTCCGAGCGAATCGAGAAACCACGGCAGCCCGGCGGTTTCGCCGTCGGCGCCGGGTTCGCGGGGGACACCCGTTAGGAATAGATCGCTCTCGGCGAGGGCCGAGCCTTCGGACGCCGTCCCGGCGGGCGCCGGGTTGTTGAACCACATCGTCGCGGCTGCGACCGTAGGCGCCAGGACCGCCCCAGCAGCTGCCAGCGCCGCTGCCATCGACAGCCTGAAGAACAGGATCCCCGCCAGCGCCCCGAAAATAGCCCCGACGCCGATCCCGACATAAGGATTGATCCCCAGTCCCATCGAAGCGGGCACGAACAGCCCTGCGACCGCGCCGACGATGCCGAATAGGAAACCGTACATCGGCTTGACCAGCCGACCGCCGAAAGCCCACATCAGCAGCCCGCCCAAGAGCAGCCCGAGCACCACGACCAGCCCCGCGGGCGGCAGCGTCCGCAGGCTGGCGTCGGCCATCTGGCCCAGGCTCGAAATGGGCTGGCTGTTGAACATGGCTCTGCCGGGTGATTACTTCGGCGATTCGTCGGCCCGGTTGCGATTCTCGCCGGGGCTGGCTTTCCGACGCTCACGGGCCGATGATGTTCGATCGTATGGACCCGGCGAGCCGAAAGCCCGAACCCGCCGATACGCCCTCGCCATCGGAGTCGCCGCCGTCCCCCGAGTCGCCGTCGGCTCTCGATGACCTTCGCCGGCGAATCGACGAGGTCGACCGCCGGCTCGTCGATCTGCTGAACGAACGGGCCAGGATCGTCGTCGAGGTAGGTCGGCTCAAACGCGACACCGGGACGCCGATCTACGCCCCGCACCGCGAGTCCGCCGTCCTACGCCGGGCTTTGGAACTCAACGCCGGCCCGCTGCCGAATCGCGCGATCGAGGGGATCTACCGGGAGCTGATGAGCGGGTCGTTCGCGCTCGAGATGCCGCTGCGGATAGGGTTCCTCGGCCCGCCCGGGTCGTTCAGCCACCAGGCCGCCGTCGCCCAGTTCGGCTCGTCCGTTGAGTTCGACGATCTTCACGCGATCGAGGGTGTCTTCACCGAGGTCATCCGCGGGCACGTCGATTACGGACTGGTCCCCATCGAAAACTCGACCGGCGGGGGGATCGTCGAGACCCTCGACGCCTTCCGCGACAACGCCGGGCGCGCCCACGTCTACGCCGAGGTCGTCCTCACGATCCGCCACAGCCTGCTCGCCAACTGCGCCCCGGGCGCTGTGAAACGGATCCACTCGAAGCCCGAAGCATTCGCCCAGTGCCGAAAGTGGCTCGCGCTCCAGTACCCGCACGCGGAACTCGTCCCCGCCCCGAGCACCAGCCGGGCCGTCCTCACCGCCAAATCCGAGCAGGACGCCGACCCCGCCGTCGGCGCCGCCGCGATCGCGTCCTCGCTCGCCGGGCGCGTTCACGGCGTCAACCTCCTCTTCGACGACATAGAAGACAACCCAAACAACCTTACACGCTTCTTCATCGTCGCCCGGCAGGAGGCCGAGCCGTCCGGCGATGACAAAACCTCGATAATGTTTACAACCGAGGACAAGCCCGGCGCCCTCGTCCGCGTCCTCTCGATCTTCGAACGTGCCGGCGTCAACCTCACGCACATCGACAAGCGCCCGAGCGGACGCGAGAACTGGTCCTACACCTTTTTCATAGACGCAGAAGGCCACCGCACGGACGAGAAGGTCAAAGCCGCCATCACGTTCGCCACGCACGAATGCGCGACGCTGCACGTCCTGGGGTCGTACCCGCGAGCTCGGCGGATATTGTGACGTCACTAAGTCGGGGGATTGCGGACGGAACGGTCGGCAGGTGGTGTTTTTGAGTAATATTTTTGAGGAACACTATTGACACGCGCCGATTCAACAGCATAATCGACCAAAGTGCCGATAACACCATCGGCGTACAGGCGGCGACGGCATACCCCAAGAAGGAGGATCCCCATGCCCCATGCCCCAATTTGGGCTGCGTCTGAAACCTTGTCGGCTCATTGTGGGTGTCCTTTCCGCATGTCTCGCACTAACGATCGCTCACGCTGATCCGGAGTGTGGAGACGACTCCTTAGGAGTCGCGCCTGATCCTGTGCCTCCGCCGTTCACACCCGTTCCGACGGGGTGTCGCAATCTCACTACAAATCCCGGCCTTGGTTGCACGATGTTGCCCTCAAGTCTGGGATGTCTTGATATGGAACGGCCCTGCACCGATCCTCAATGCCTCAGCAGCTACACGCACTTGAGATGCGGATTTCGGCGAGTGTTCGTCATATTCGCCGTGCCATGCGGGCCACCGCCCGCCACGAGCGGGTGCTGAAAATCGAAACCACAACGGCCATCCAAAGATCAATATTTTGCCCGCTCGACGAAGCCCAAAAGATCAAAATACACCATCATCCTAAAGGAAATCAGCCATGAAACCAGTCACTTTCAAATCGCTCTGCGTCCTCACAGTCATTTCGTTTGCTTCAGTCTCGGCTCAGTCTTCGGGCGACCCGATCCAGCCGCACGGCGCGCTCGCCGATCAGTTCGCCCGGCTCGGCTCCGTCTCGTTCACCGCGCATGTGACCGCGACCATGAACACTCCGATCCCAGGCTCGGGGATCGCCGTCGGCGAGCCGATCGTCGGCGCGTTCGAGTACCGCGCGACCGGCGACCGCTGGGCGCGGGTGTCGCTGCTCGATGAGGAGAAGTATCCGGGCATGAACACCGTCGTCGCGTTCGACGGGAGTTTTTATTCCTATGTGATGAACGACGCCGGCGTCGTGTCCGTTTCAGTCGGCGGGCCGGAGCGGGCCACGGGTATGTCTCTCCCGAATCCGATTCTCGAACTCGGACGCTTCTGCGCACCGACGACGGACGAAAACACCGACCTGCTGCTCTCCCGCGTCCGCGCCGCGGCGGTCGCCGCGCCGACACCGATCGAGATCACCGAATCCGCGGGCGCGACATTCGTCACGACCGCGGGCGGCATCACGGCGGGCGTCGAAACCGTGCTTGTTCACGAGTACGACGCCGCGGGCCTGCTCCGCCGTGTCGAGCAGCGGCTCGCCGAAACTGGGGCTACGCTGATGGCGATCCAATGCGCCGATCACATGACATTCCTGGACGACGCGGGGCGTGAATCCGTCTGGCCGACGCTCGTCACGTTCATCGGCTACGACCCCGCGACCGGCCAAGACGCGGGGACCATCGAGATGGAGATTGTCGGGCTGTCGCTCCGCGCCGCCGACGCCGAGGCGGGAACATTCAGCCCGGATTGGGACGCCGCGAACGTGTGGATGGCGGACCTCGGGATGTTCATCCGATGAG
>CAZTEE010000106.1:0-6171 GCA_964611775.1 uncultured Phycisphaeraceae bacterium
GGCGGGCTTCGCGGCCCGCCGGTGTTTTTTTGCCTCGTCGCGGGCGTCAGTTTCGCGCATAGGAGTCGCGCATAGGAGTCGCGCATAGGGGTCGTGCTTCGGGGTCACGCATCGGGGCCGCGCATCGAATATCACGACGAAATCCCAGGGATGAAATCCCTGGGCTTTGAGCGCATGCGCGCGGTTTGCGCCCAGCGCCATTTCATCCCTCTCCCCATCCCTCAACCCTGGGGTGAGGGGGTAAGAAACAGCGGCACAGGCGTCTCGGCTGTAATCAAACCGCGCTGTGGCACGGACGTCCCGCCCGTGCGTGAATATCTCTGTTCACTCAGATTTTCACTTAGTTGAGCGTGCTGACTCATCATTTACCGCGGCGGGTGCATCTCTGACTTCGGCCGCTCGCCGCCGAGGTCGGCGCTTCGCGCGAGAGAAATCCAACTTAACGGTGCTCTCGACTCTAAGTGCCGTACGCCCGCCTTCTCGACTCTCTCTCGGGAGGCGGGTCGTAAGCCTCGGCAGCGGCGTCTACCCGACGCTTGGTCCGCGGCCGTCGCCGGCGATGATGCCGGATTATTCGTTGTCCCCGCGCCGGGCGATCAGTTCATTGACGCGGTCGAGCCGGCGTTGATGAACGTCCCGGCCCGGCTCGATCTGCACTAGCGCCGCGATGTGCCGGCGGGCGACTTCCAGTTCCTGCCGCATGAGTGCGACCTGGGCGGCAAGTTCGCGCAGCGGCGCGCTGAATGGCGCGATAGTGGTCGCGCGCTCGGCCCGCACGCGCGCCATGTCGAGATCGCCCGCCTCCGCCGCCAGCCGCGCCAGCGCCGCCGCGTACACCGGCGCCTGCTGCTCGCGCGCGTCGAGGTATTCGAGATGCGGGATAGCCCGGGCGCGGACCGCGGCGTCGTCCGACGCCAGATACAGCCTCGCCAGGAGACGGTGCGGCGAAGGATCGACCGGACGCGCCGACGCGTATCTCTCGAAGATCGGCGCCAACTCTTCCGTCGGCTCACCGCCCGAACGCCGGAGCGCGTACCCGATCTTCAACTCCAGCGCATCCGGTTGCCCGGGCCTCGTCTCAAGCCAGCGATCCACCATCGGCTCGTTCGGCGGAAGCAGCACCGGCTCGAACACGCCGACCTCGCTCGCGCCGCTGAGCGCCAGCGCGACGCCCGCGGTGTAGTCCGCGAGTGCCGACCTCAACGCCGAGCGCGCCCTCTCGTGCTCCAGTGTTTCATCGAGCAGGAGAGTCTCGACGTTCGGCTCGGGGAGCATCCCCCACGACGCCGCCTGACCACGCGCCCATACCTGGAAATCCCGTGAAAAAGTGTCGCGGTCGATCCCGAGCACGCTCTGGAACGCCGCCGGCTCGCGCACGCCCTCGGCGTATTGATCCATCAATCGCAGCGGTGCGTCGGCGCCCCAGCGCTCGACTATGTACTCGTACATCCAGTGGCCCTGCGCGTACGCCTGGGCCCGGTCCGTCGGCTTTTTCGGACGCACAAACGCAATATTGATTTCCTCCATGTCGAAGAGCCCGCCGTCCGTCAGCGCCCCTACCAGCAGCCGCACCGTGTCATAATCCCGCGGCGATTGCTCGACGTGCACCGCCGCCGCCTCGGTGAACCAGTGCGGGATGCGGTTTTTCGTGCGCGAGAGCGTGACGGTGTGCGCGTACTCGTGCCGGATGACACGGACCCAGTCGTACTCGCCGGTGTGCTCCGGGCCGACCTTCGGAGCCTCCATCGCGATCACCGGCCCCGTCGCCGCGGCGATGGTGTGGATCGCCGGCATCCCCGTGATCCGCACCGCGAACCAGCGGTGGTTGGGCATGAGTTCGATCACCGTCTTGACGCTCGGGGAATGGTCGAACTCCGCCGCGACGATCCGGTGGTTCTCCTCGAGCGAAACCAGCATCTCCTCCGCCATGATCCGATCGACGCCCGGCTTGAACCGCACGACGAAGTGCTCGCTCTCGACGGTGTCATAAGTAAGAAGTTCTTCGATGAGTTCCAGGCTGTTGCGGGCCCGGACGTGGAAGGGGTCGAGTTCCGCGACTCGGCGCAACGCCGACAGCGCCCGCGCGTCGCGTCCGGACTGGAGTTCGAGCAGCCCGAGTTCGACCATCGGCGGGGGCCAGTTCGGACGCCGCGACGCCGCCTGTTCGAGATACCCCGCCGCCTGCTCGTACTGGCGGGCTTCCGACAGCGCCCGCCCGACCTCGTAGAGCGCGACCGCGGACCCGGGCGAGATCGCGTCGAACTCATCGAGCATCCGCTCCGCGCCGGCGAAGTCATAACGCACGGCCTCGGCGGCGGCGCGCAGCGCCAACGCCTCGCGCTGCCCGGGGAATCGCGCGAGAACACGATCCAGCGAGTCCGCTGCGCCGTCCGTATCGCGCTGCCGGAGCATCGCCCGCGCGGTGATGATCGCGCCCGAAGCCGACACCGCCGCGGGCGCGTCGGGCAGTGAAGCCGCGAGCGCGTTGAGCCTGGCCGCGATCGACGCGACGCCGTCCATGTTGAACCCGTCGACCGCCATGCGCCCGAGGAGGATCCACGCGTCCGCGGCGCGCGGGTTGAGCGTCAGCGCACGGATCGCCGCGTCGCGTGCCTCGGGCGAGTTGTCTTTGTCGTAAAGGAGTTCGGCCTCGGCGAGGCTCGCCTCCCACGCCAGGCGGTCGAGCGTGTCGCGCGCACGAGCGAGCAGCGACATCATAAATCGATAGTTTCCCGCCGGCTCGCCGCGCAGCCGAGCGCGGATAGCCAGCGCACGGACACCCTCGACGAGTTCGTGCGCGTCGCCGGTCGCCTCATGCCGCAACGACGCGACGACAGGCTCGATCGCGGCGTCCGCTTCGTCGAACCTGCCCAGCGCCTCGAACGCCTCGGCACGGATCCGACTCGAACGCATGCCCGTCGCGGCGTCGAGCAGTTCGACAGCCCCTGCGGGATCGCCGCGACGGAGCCTGGCCTCGGCGCGATCCTCTGCCGGAGCCGCGGCGTTGTCGAAAACCGCGTCGTCCCACGCGCCGACCATGAGCGCCGCCCGCGCCCGCAGCGCCGGCGACGACAGATCAGCCGCCGACCACTGCCCGTGACGGACGCGCGCCACGCGCCGTTCGTCGTCGCTCAGATATTCCGCGGCAAGGAGCCGTTGCACGCTCTCAGCGATGGGGGGCGCTTCGGCGGCGGCGGCCTCGGCGGCGCGCGGATCTTCCCGTGTGATCTGCGCCGAGGCCGGCGCGGGAGCGATCAACAATCCCAAAAAAAGCACTACTAAAGTTGTAATCGCGATGAACCCACGGCTCGGAGTGCCGCGCCACGCCAGCGGCGCGGGCGTCTCGCCCGTGCGGTTGCTGCTGCGCTTCGCGTTTGACGGGCGGGACGCCCGTCCCACTGGTGCTGACCCCATCTCCCCTCGGGAGAGGGCAGGGGTGAGGGGGGAACGGCGCTGCGCGAGCATCTGACACTTTGTGTTCGCAGAGCGGGCGGTGCTGTTCGCGCACGGCCCGGACTGTCGTGCCGATGTAATAATCCGCGTGTCGATCATCACCGCTGATACTCCTCGATCTGCACTTCCCAACCGTCCTTCTCCGCCGGCGGCTCGATCGAGAACATGTCCCCGCGCACGCGCTCGTTCACCCGGATGTTCACCAGCATCACGAAACTCTCATCGCCCGATTGCGTGAACGTCTTGGCGAGCCGGGGCAGCAGCGTCGCCTCGTCGTACCACAGCCGAACCTCGCGGAAATCGTCCTCGCTAGGCGAGGTCGGCGTGAGCCTCAACTGCACCGTTCCGCGGACGAACTCCTGCACGGCGCCCGGCTCATCTTCGATCCCCGAGTGCGGGTTCACGATCTGAGCCGAGTATCGCGCCAGCACGTCCGCGGCGCGCTGGCCGATCGGCAGCGGCATCGGCCCCTCGCCGAGCCGGAGCGGGTCGATATGTTCGCCCGGCGGTGCGATCTGGCGCGCGATATATTGCTTTCGATCCGGCCTTCGCTCGATGAGCCACTGGCCGTTGAATATCCACTCCTGCCGATCTTTCTCTCTGCGGTCGCCGACGTAGAGCGTGTCGAACAGCACGGCGAAGAGCCGCGTCGCCCCGTCATCGGCGGGGACCTGCTCGAAGACCAGCCGTCCCTGCCGGGTCTGTTCATCTCCTTGCAGCGCCATCCGGCGGATGTAGCGCACACCCGCCTGGAGTGTTCTTATGTCCCGGTCGGCGGTCTCGAGCGCGACGAGCAGCGCCTCGGCGGAATCAAACTTCGATCCGCCAGGCTCGGCCGCGCACGCCCGGCGAACAACACCCGAACTCAGCGACGCCGCGACTGCAGCGACGATCAGCGTCCATGCCCGCGATCTCTTCATGCCGGGATTCTAGGGACGCCGGAGCACAAGGCGCGGCGACGGGGTCGCACGCGAAAGATCAGTGGCACGGGCGTCCCGCCCGTGCGCGGGCGCATCGCATAAAACGGGCCTTCGCTTCGCCCGATTACGGCGACATTGGGGCGCGTGTTGCATTTCAGGGCCGCATGCCCAGGGAATTCATCCCGGGGTTTGGGCGCAGCGCGTCTCGATTGCTTGGTGCAACGTGCGAGCCGTTCTGCGGTAGTCTTGCGTACAGCGGTGTCGCTGCGCGCGACCCGTGCGATCTGAATCCCCGAAACCCGCATCCATCGCTGGAGGACAGACCGATGAAGATCTCCCCGCTCCGCGCCACGCTGGGCCTCGCCGCGATGACGCTCGCGCTAGGCGCCGGCGTCAACGCCGCCCCCCGCACCGAGTCCGGCCGGACGCTTGTCGTCCCATCCGAGCACAAGTCCCTCGGCAAGGTCTACTACGTCCACGGCGGCAAGGACGTCCAGGTGACCTTCACTTCCGACGCCGCCATCGAACACATCAAAGGAGTATCCGGCCAGGTCGTCGGGTACGCCGTCGCCCCGACGGAAGGCTCTGTCGCGGGGCTGCTGGCGGGCGAGTTCCGCCTGCCGGTCGCGTCGATCGACACGGGTATCCCGCTGCGGAACGAGCATCTTCAGTCGGGCCGCTGGCTGAACTCGGCGGACTATCCCGATGTTGTATTCAACCTTGAGAAATCCGAAAACGTGCGCGCCTCGGGCGATGCCGCCCCCGCCGGCGTGTCGGTGTACTCCGCCGATCTCATCGGGACGATGACCGTTCGTGACATCACGAAGCCGTTCCGCACGACCGCGAAGATCACCGTGATGCCCGAGAGCGACGCGACCAAACGCCGCGCCCCCGGCGACATTCTAATCATCCGGGCGACGTACCCGATCAACCTCCGCGAGTTCGGCATCAACGACCCCGGGATGAGCGCGGGCATGGTCGCCGAGACGGTCTCGATCGACACCTTCCTGTTCCTCTCGACCGTCACGCCGGACGGCCCGCGGCGCTGACCTTATATCCGGCCCGGACGAACGCCCCGATCGAACCCCCGGATTAACCAAATCCACGGAATAAGCCGGTCGGCACGCGGGTACCAACCCCCGTACGCGGCACGCCGAGTCCGCCGCACGCCGATCCCGGCGGGCGCGAGCCACGGAGAAGCCGCGCACGAGGAGGCCCGCGTGGGACGACCGTCGCTGCTCCGTAAACTTATAACCCTCGGCTGCAGCGCCGCGGTCCTGATCATGTCCCTGATGCTCTGGGACGCGACCGGCCGGGCGTACTACACCCAGCAGTACGACGCCGAGCGCGCCCAGCGTGAAGCCGAGAACACAAACAACCTCGCGGAGCTCTTCGACGACGGGCCCGCCGGGGCCCAGGCGTCCATCCAAGCGGTACCCAACCGCTTCGCGCTCGGCCTGCTCCCATCCACCGAACCCTGGAACATCACCAATCCGGACCTCATCTCGGTGATGACGATCTCAACCCCCGCGCTCCTTATTGCCCTTCTCCAGATCGTCCCCCAACGTTCGACACGTCGGATGCTCAGCATGATCCGGCCCCGCGGCGCCGCCGGCGGCTCGCACCACGACGCCAAGCCCGCGTGAGTCATTAACACACACACACACTCGTACACACACAGATTCGATCAGACGCTCTCAACGGAGGATCCCCAGCATGAGACCCCGAGCCACCCTCACACTGACGCCGATCTTCGCCGCCGCCGCCCTGACCGTCGGCGTCGCGCACGCCCAGGACG
>CAZTEE010000107.1:0-6120 GCA_964611775.1 uncultured Phycisphaeraceae bacterium
CGGCCGACGGTCGGGCAACACCGGCATGGAGGCCGCCACCGTGATGCGACTTGCACGAGTCACCCTCTGCGGGTTCAAATCGTTCGCCGACCGGACGGAGTTCACCTTCGACGACCCCGTCACCGGCGTGGTCGGACCCAACGGCTGCGGCAAATCCAACATCGTTGACGCCATCAAGTGGGTTCTCGGGGAACGCTCGGCCAAGTCTCTGCGCTCGAAAGAGATGCAGGACGTGATCTTCGCCGGGTCCGCCGGCCGGGCGCCCAGCGGGATGGCGAGCGTCGTTCTCACTTTCGAGAACCCGCTGCTAGACGAGCCGATCCAACCGACGGACGCCGACGAAGCCCTCGCCGCCGATGACGACGGCGAACCCGCCGGCGCATCATCGCTCATCGTCCGCACCGGTCCGCGTCGGCGCCCGCTGCCGATCGACACGGAGTCGGTCGATGTCGAGCGTCGTCTCTACCGGGACGGGCAGAGCCGCTATCTGATCAACGGCGCCCGCGCTCGCTTGCGCGATATCCGCGACCTCTTTCTCGACACCGGCGTCGGCGCGGACGCATATTCCATCATCGAGCAGGGCAAGGTCGACGCGATGCTGCTCGCCTCGCCCACGGATCGGCGGATCGTCTTCGAAGAAGCCGCGGGGGTGGCGAAGTTCAAAGCACGCCGGCTCGAAGCGATGCGCAAACTCGAACGCTCGGAAAACAATCTGATCCGCGCCCGCGAGCAGCTCGACGCCGCCGAGCGAAGGCTTAAAACCGTCCGGACTCAGGCGGCCAAAGCACGTCAGTTCTGCGAACTCGACAGCCGGCTGCACGGCCTGCGTCTGGCCCTCGCGCTCCATCAATACGACGAAGTACTCGATCGGCTCGGCGGGCTGACGTCGCGCCTCCAGAGCCTCGAAGCCGAACGCGGCGTCGTAGTGGACGATCTCGCGGAACTCGAATCCTCCAAACAGGAAGCCGAACTCGACCGGCATGACCTGCTCGCGCAGCGGCGCCGGGCTGAGTCGGCCATCCAATCGGCCCAGAGCGACGCCCGGCACGCCGCTCAGCGCGCCGAGCTGACGCGCCGCTCGCTCGCCGAGGCCGAATCGCATCTCGAACAAGAGACCCGCCGGGTGAAGGAACTCGACGACGCCGCGACCGAAGCCGCGGCCGCGGCCGCCGCGATCGAACGGCGCGCCGAAGAACTCGAATCTCTCGTCTCCGAAGCGGAATCGGAACTGGAAGCCCGAGCCGACCAGCGATCGTCCCTCCAGGCCGAGCACGTGAATCTGCGTGAAGGTCACGCGGAAAAGCAGGCGGCGGCGGTCCGCTCGTCGCGCGAACTCGCGACGCTTGTGGCGCAGTCCGACGCCGAGGCCGACCGTCTCAACGGGATCGCCGCCGAACTGGATCGGCTCGAGCACGCAGAATCGGCGGCGCAGGCTGAACTCGCCGCGCTCGAAATGCAGCGCACCGAGATCACCGCGACCGAAGAAGCAAGAACTGCGGAGATCACGCGTGCAGCCGATGAGCTCGCCTCGCTCAAGGCGCAGTCCGACGCGCTCTCGGACGATCAGCGACGCATCGGCGAGGGTGTCGGCTCGCTCCAGCGCCGGCGGATCAGCCTCGACAGCCGTCGGCAGACTCTGCGTGAAATGGTCGAAGCGCACACGGGCCTCGGCGAGGGCGCACTCGAAGCCCTCCGCCGCCGCGACACCGGCGATGGGCCTTTCTCGTGCGTCGTCGCACCGCTGGCGGAACTGATCGACTCCGACCCCGAGGACGCGCGGGCGATCGAGGCCGCGCTCGGCGCCGACCTCGGCGCGCTCGTTACAGTCGGCCTGCCCGAAGCGCTTGGAGACGCCGATCTCCCGTCGCGCACAGTGTTCCTCGATCGCGCTGCGTGCGAGCACGTCCCGCACGACGCGACCGCATCGCACGACGCGCCCCCGCTCGAACAGTTCATCCGTTGTGACGACGAATTACGTCCGCTGCTCCGCCGACTGCTACGCGGTGTGTTTCTCGTGCCGGATCTCGATGCGGCGCTCCGGCTCGCGCAAGCCCACCCCGCGGGCGCGCGTTTCGTCACCGCCGCCGGGATCGTGGCTCGGCACGGCCGGATCGTCACAGGCGCCGGCGGGGGATCCGAAGGCGCCGGCCTGCTCGAACGTCGCGCTGTTCTGCACGCGCTCGATCGAGAACTCGCCACGCTCGATGACGCCATCGCTGAAGGCGTCAAAGAACTGGGTGAAGTTGACTCGCGCGCCAGCGCACTTAACGAATCGCGCGCCGCCTCTCAGCGTCGACTCTCGGACGCCGAGCGAGCATTGATATCCGCTCAGAACGCGCGTGATCGCTTCGACGCGGAACTCGCACGCACCGCACGCGAAATGGATCGCGTCGAATCCGATCGCGCGGCCCGCGCCGAAGCACGCGACCGTGCCGAAGCACGCCGAGCCGAACTGGCCGCCCGGATCGACCGTCTTGAACTGCTCGTGCGCGAGCTTGAAGAAGAAGCCGCGGCCATGGCCGGCTCGCTTGACAAACTTAATGCGCGACTCGAAGACGCGACCGAGCGCCTGTCCGCGAGCAGGGTCCAGCTCACACGGCGCAACGAGCAGCTCCGCGCCGCTCGCGGAGAAGCGGCGTCATCCTTACGACGCGCCGAGGACGCCGCACGCGAACGCGACGCGCTCGCCGCTGGCATCGAGACGCGCGGGGCAAGGATCGCCGATCTCCAGAGCGTCATCACCGAATCTGACGCCGCCTGCAGGGAAGCCGAAACCGTCGCGGCACAGCACCAGTCAACGCTCGATCTGTTCACGACCGAGATCGTCACGACAGAAGCGCAATGCGCTCGGCTTGAGCACGAGGTCGACGCCGCCCGTGATCGTGCCCGCGTCGTCGAACGCGACTGGAACGCGGTCGAAATGAGCCGGCGTGAACTCGAAGTCCGTCGCGAATCACTCGAAGACCGCGTACGAGATGATCTTGGCGTCGATCTTGCGCTCGACCTGCCCGAGTATCGCGCCCTCATGGCTTCCGACGGCGTGACGCCGATCGACGAGGATGAGACCACCACCGAGATCGACGCGCTCCGCGACGCGATCCGCCGGCTCGGCTCCGTCAACCTCGACGCGATCGGCGAAGAATCCAAACTGGAAGAACGCAACGAGGATCTGGCGAAGCAAGTCGCAGACCTCGACTCGGCGCGCGAACGGCTTGAAGCGCTCATCGTGCGCCTCAGCGACGCCTCGCGCGAACGCTTCCGCACCGTCTTCGAGACCATCCGCGAGAATTTCACCGGCGACGCCGGCATTTTCCGCAAACTCTTCGGCGGCGGGCACGCGGAGATCCGCCTGCTCCCCGACCCCGAGACCGGCGAGATCGACTGGCTCGAAAGCGGCGTAGAGATCGTCGCCAGCCCCCCCGGCAAGAAGCCACGCACCATCAATCTGCTCTCCGGCGGGGAGAAAACAATGACCGCCGTCGCGCTCCTGATGAGCATCTTCCAGAGCAAGGTCTCGCCGTTCTGCCTGCTCGACGAGGTCGACGCCGCACTCGACGACGCGAACGTCGAACGATTCTGCGGCATCCTTAACGAGTTCCTCGACCGCAGCCACTTCATCATCGTCACACACAATCGCAGAACCATGCAGTTCACCGACCGGCTTTACGGCGTGACAATGCAGGAACGCGGCGTGTCCCGGCGCGTAAGCGTCACACTCGACGAGGTCGCCGAGGACGGATCCATCCGGACGGTGCGTACAAACGACGAAGATACCAAGCCGCGACAGAACCGGCGCGGCCTTGCCTCCATGCGCGCCGATGCGGAGCCGGTCGCGGTCGAACTACCACGCGAAGAATCTGTTCTCTCAACGTGAAGGCCGGATCAACCGCCGGGCGACACCTGCCGAAATAATTTTAGTATTCGATTGAACGCCTCAGCGAGAGGCGCAGACATCGGAGCCGCGATGTCCGCGGGGTTGGGCGTGTTGAACACATGGTCCGCACCCGCGATCAGATAGTTCTCGCCGCGTCGGCAGGAGCGGGCGATTGTCGTTGCGCACGTCGCAGGCACGGTCGGATCCTGTTCGCCATGAACCGCGAGGACCGGGCAAGTGATCATCGCGCACAATGCCTCGAGATCATGCCCGTCGGGGTCAGCGTCTTGTTCGTCGAGCCGGATGCGCCCGACTCGAAGCGACTGGCCGGTGCGAGAGGACGGCGAATCGATAAACCCGCTCTTGCGCAGCGATGTTTTTGCGTCATCCGACATCGAGCAGCAGCGATCCGGCGCGGCGAGCGTGACAACCGCTACGGCAGTTGGCGCCGCGTTGTCGCGGGCCCGGCGTCCTGCGCAGAGGAGGCACGACACACCGCCCCGGCTGTGGCCGGCGAGCGCGAACGGAGTTTCCGCGGGTGTCGCCGGCGCCTCCCCCGAACTGACGCGGTCGATCAGCGCATCCAGATCGGCGACCTGTTTGTTCCAGGTGTCGCGCTCGAAGAGATCGGGCCGGGCGAATGTCGCCGTGTCGTTCGTCATGCCCGAGTGTGAGAAGTTGAAGCGGTGGACGACGACGGGCGGATCCGCCGCGAGCGCCCGCGAGAGCACGGGTATGAATCCATAATCTTTATAGCCCTTGAACCCGTGCGCAATAAGGATAGCGAGCAGCGGTGTATCACCGTCGTCGCGATGATCGGTCGAGCAATAAACAGTCTCTCCGTCGGCGCCGGGCAGTGACCACTCCGCCGTGCGGATGCTGACCGGATCACTCATCGTCGAGTTCTTTCGGGCGCCAGACATGGGCGAGCGTCCCCGAACCGGGCGCGAGATCAGACCAATGCCTGATGTTAAGTTCAATCCGCGCCAGCGTCGCGGTGGGGACGATCGCTGTGGTTCCGGTGAGCAGCTTGATAAGACGCTCCATCCCCGGGTTGTGCCCGACCTGAAGCACGACCCTTGCTTCGTCGGGAAAGCCGCGCGCGATCTCGAAAAGCCGCTCGACAGGCGCTTCGTAAATACGTGGCTCCTCCCTGACAGGCGCCGCGAGAGGCGCCGCGGCGCGGATCAGTTCGAGCGTCTCGCGCGTGCGAGCAGCGTTTGAGCAGACGACGAGATCGGGAGCCGGGCACCGTTCCGCGAGCACTTGCGCCATGCGCGGCGCGTCGCGCCGGCCGCGCGCATTCAGCGGGCGGTCGATGTCGCGCTGTTCGTCGTCGTCGGTCCAGTCTGATTTTGCATGCCGGAGCAGTAGAAGCGTGCGCATGATCGCCCCGTGGGTGCTCAGCCGTTGAGTCTTTCGATTACCGCGTCTGTGAACTCCGCGGTGCCCATGGAGCCGCCGAGGTCGCGCGTCTTGGCGCCGTCGATAAGCGCCCGGTTGTACGCGTCTCGGACCTTCACGGCGGCGGCGCGGCAGGCGGGGTCGTCGCGGGTCTGGGCCAGGTGATTGAGCATCATCACGGCGCTCATCATGATCGCGAGCGGGTTCGCGACGCCCTGCCCGGCGATGTCGGGCGCCGAGCCGTGCACTGCCTCGAAGACGGCGTCGCGGTCGCCGATGTTCGCGCCGGGCGTCACGCCCAGCCCGCCGACCAGCCCGGCGCACAGGTCTGACATGATGTCCCCGTAGAGGTTCTCGCACAGCAGTATGTCGAACTGGGACGGATCCTGGACGATCCTCATGGACCCCGCGTCGATGATTACTTCCTCGTAGCGGATGCCGGGGTAATGCTCCTCGTGGATTCGCCGGGCCTGTTCGATGAAGAGGCCGTCGGAGAGTTTCATAATATTTGCTTTGTGCAGCGCGGTGATCTTCTGTCGTCCGCGCCTCGTCGCGTAGTCAAAGGCCCATCGGGCGATGTTTCGGCAGGCGTCGCGCGTGGCGACCTTCATCGACACGACGACATCCTCGGTGATGCGGTTCTCGATGCCGCTGTACAGGCCCTCGGTGTTCTCGCGGATGATTACAAGATCCACGTTCTCGAACCGTGTCGGGACGCCGGGCAGGCTCCGCACCGGGCGGACGGCCGCGTACAGATCGAGTTTTTTGCGGAGCGCGACGTTCACCGATCCGAAGCCGCCCCCGACGGGCGTGGTGCAAGGTCCTTTGAGCGCGACGCCGAA
>CAZTEE010000108.1:0-6047 GCA_964611775.1 uncultured Phycisphaeraceae bacterium
GTGCCGGCGTGGAATGAACCGACGGTGACGACACCGGGGTCGCGCGGGGCGAGTTCGCGTGAGACGAGGGTCTGGAGGGCGACGACGATCTGGCTGGCGAGTAGGACGGGGTCTTTTCCGCGGTGGGGGCTGGCGCCGTGCGCGCCTACGCCGTGGACGATGATGTCGAGTGTGTCTGAGCCGGCGTACGGCGAGCCGTCGGTTACGTTGACGACGCCGGCGGGATCTGAGGCGGAAACGTGGAAGGCGAGGGCGAAGTCGGGCGTCCCGAAACGTTCCCAGAGGTTGTCTTCGATCATCATGCGTGCGCCGATGATGCGTTCCTCCGCGGGCTGAACGAGGAGCATGAGCGTGCCGGCCCATCGGTCGCGGTGGTTGGACATGTAACGTGCGGTCCCGACGAGGCTGGTGATGTGCACGTCGTGGCCGCAGGCGTGCATTACGGGGACGGTTGCGCCGGTGACGGGGTCGGTCTGAGTGGCGGTTGAGGCGTATGTGAGGCCGGACTTTTCTTCGACGGGCAGGCCGTCCATGTCGGCGCGCATCATGACCATCGGCCCGTCGCCGTTGCGGAGTATTGCGACTACGCCGGTCCCGCCGACGTTCTCGGTGACTTCGAAGCCGGCGTCGCGGAGTTCGCCCGCCATGCGGGCGGCGGTCCTGTGCTCGACGGTCGAGAGTTCGGGATTGCGATGGAAATGCTCGAAAAGTTCGGCGAGGTGAGCGCGATAGTCGCGCGCGACGGCGTCACGCAACGGCTGCGCGTGAGCGATCGTGCCGACGGCCAGGCAGGCGGCGAATGTAATAACTCGGATCTGCTTCATGGGGTTGCTCCGGCGCGGGAGGCTGGGATTGTACGGCCGGGGGAGGGGAGGGAGAAGGCACTGGGCACTGGGCACTAGGCACTAGGCGCCACGGCTTGCGGGGATGGAGTCGGCGCGATTCTCGGCTGGGAGACGCAGAGGGAGTATCCGATCCAGATGAGGATGATGCCGAGGAACTCGCCGATGTAGAGGGCTTCGACGACGCCGGCTTTGGCCATGGAGCCGCCGACGCCGGGGAGGATCGCTCCGACAGCGATGAATATGTTGCCCGAGGCGCGTCGCGGGTTCGTGCCCGTGATGAGGTAGCGCACTGCGGACCAGGCGGCGCCGCCGACGAGGAAACCGGCGGCGTAAAAGTTGATGAACGGGGTGCACCAGCGGATCCAGGTCCACGCGAGCAGCGACCCGCCGGGCTTGGTCGTGCTGAAGGCTTCCATGTTGACCGGCGAGAGGATCACGGCGATTGAAAGGATGACGATCACGGGGATGGTGATCGCGCTCATAAGGTTTGCGAAGCGTCGCGGGGTGAGGAGGTAGACGGAGCCTTGCGCGAGGGGGTACCCGCCGAGGAGGGCGCCGGCGATGTACCAGGCCTTTGTAAGTTCTATCGAGTTGCCGAAGAGGGTGATCGCGGATTCGATGGCGGTCCCGACGCCGTAGAAGAAGACCCCGGCCGCCCACCACATGAGGTGAGGGGCGAAGCCGCGTATGGAGGCTCGCCGGAGGAGCACAGCGAGGAAGACCGCCGAGATCGCCGTCGTAAGTATGGGGATGTAATGAACGAGGTGCGGCTCGTCGGTTGTCATGGCGCGCTCACTTTAGGGTTTGAATCCGACAAGCGCGTCGCGGGCGGTCGGGCCGGCGGCGCGGGAGTGTGTGCGCTGGGATCAGCGGCGGCGCCGCGCGGCGGCGAGTCCTGCGACGGCGAAGAGAGTCGCAGCGCCGGGCGTGGGGATCACGCCGCCGGTGATCGCGACGTTGTCGAGGGCGAAGGTGATGGGCTGGTCGAGGCCGGCGAAAGCGGCGGGGACGCGGACGCCGATCTGGACGTTGCCGATATTCGAGAAGACGGTGTTGAAGTCGGTCCCTTCGAAGGAGACGAACTGCGGGTTGGATGCGTCGATTGTGAATGAGAGTTGGGTCCAGACGCCGGCGGCGACTGGGGCGAAGTCAACCGCGACGCCGCCGGGGAAGTTGAACGGGCCGGCGAAGCGTGCGAAGAAGTTGGCGGGGCTTGGCCCGTCGTGGCGGATGTAGAAGGAGAACTCGGCGACGCCGTCGGAGATCCAGTCGCCGACGAACGCGCCGCCGGAGGAGCCGAACGCGGACTGGCCTCGGAAGATTACAAGATCCTCGTTGGCGGCATTGTTTACGAAGTTGAATGAGGTGGAAATGAAGGACGAGCCGTCGAATGAGCCAGAGGCGTTGAAATCGACGGCGGCGCTCGCGGCGTTGCGCCAGTTCGCGTCGCCGGCGGCGAAGGTCTCGACGAAGGGGACGGTCGCCGCGAATGCGGGGGCGGCGATCGCGGCGAGCGCGAACGCGGGAAGGATCGTGCGGATCATGGTGTTTCCTCTCTCGCGGAAATTGCTCCAGCGGGAGCGTATGAATGAAGCCCAGGAACACCCGAGGCTTAGGGGTTGAATTTCAATCGCCAGTCCTGAGCGTCGGCGATGGGGGACCAGCGGCGCATGTCCTGGGCATCGAGCCAGTCGAAGCCGGCGGCATGTCCGTCGAGCAGTCCCGCGACGACCGTTGTGGCGTGGACGGGCCAGACATGGCCGGTTTTCTGCGGCGTCGCGCCGTGTCTGGTGGGAATCCCGGTGTCCTGCCAGAGTTTATTAGTGAAGTAGGGCGGGATGACCCGGTAGAACCCGTCGCGTCGCGTGCCGCTGTCCTCGCTGGCCGAAGAAACAAAGGTGAATAGTTCTGCCGGGCGGCGTGCGTCTTCGAGGCGCGCCACCCAGAAGTCTCTGCCGAAACTCGTGTCGTACAGGGACGGCGAGCCGGTCTGCGTGTAGTAGTTGGCCTGCCCGCCAACATAATATTGATTTATGCCGAAGCCGGTGTGCAGTGTAACCGAGTAGGTGTCGTCCTCGGCGAGGTACTGCTCCGCGAGCGCGGGATCTCGGAAAAAGACATCAAAGTTATAATCGAGGTAGGGCGCCAGGTGCCAGAAGTACCGCTGGACCGGCGGGCCGGACAGAGGCCGGCCCAGGTGGTCGTTGGGGAGCCGCCGGAGCGGTTCCGGGCTTCGATCCAGGTTTTGCAGCGCCGGCAGCAGGTAGCCCTTGTGGTCCTGAGCAAACATTATGTAGCCCTGCATCAGTTGCTTGGCGCTGGAGAGTTCGCGTGTGACGTCGGCGGCGCCCTTGACGCGGCCGAGGGCGGGGAGGAGCACGCCCAGCAGGACGGCGATGATCGATATGACCACGAGCAACTCGATGAGCGTGAAGCCCCGCCTGCGTCGATCGGGACGCCGATGCTGAGTGACGCGGGGGGAGACAGTAGCGAGGTGGTTTCTGGACATGGCGGGGAAGTTACTGCAACTGAGACGCTGTCGCAACTCGGTTTGACTCGGCGCCGGATCCACGGTAGGGTGCTGTCCGACAGTGACGGGAACTGTAGGACAACAAATGGCCACGGTCGATTCAACACCCCGGGATGGGGCGAAAGGACCAATTGCGATGAAAGCCGCTGGGTATTTCGGTCTGGTCGCGTTCATGGCGACGTGCTCCGTGGGTTTGGGGCAGGTGATCGTGGTCGAGCGAGACGAGCCTAGTGTGGACCGCTGGAACTACCCGTTTAACTCGACGCCGGGGTTCCGGCCGACGGCGTCGACGTTCGCGGCTGTGGGATTTGCGGACTTTGATGATCTTGACGCTCAGTTCCTTATCGGCTTTGACACGGGTGGGGTTGTGCCGACAGGGCTGAATCCGCGCAGTTACGCGCTAAGTGAGGTCGTCGTCACGGTGACTACGTTCACCGGCGGGGTGTTCCGGTACGACCCGACGGCGGACCCCTTCGAGAGTCACCTGCCCGGGACCGATCCCGACTTCATCGCGGACGCGGACACGGGTCGGCCGCTGGAGATGTTCGGCGTGGGGTTCCGCAACGGATTCACGATTGAGACGTGGCAGGAGAACTCGCCGTTCCAGCAGGCGCCGTTCGGCTTCTGGAACAGGACGCGGAACGCTTTTGCGACGGACTTTTTCGAGGGTTCGCCGCGCGACGTGTCGAATTATGTTCGCGACAGGTTCCAGCCCGGCGTGTTCGCGGTGGGGCAGGCCGCGGTGGCGCCGGGGGCTTTCGTGCCGGACACTACGGAATTTACATTCACGGTGGATCTGTCGAACCCGGATGCGCTGGCGTACGTGCGCGAGGCGCTGTCGGCGGGTCGGCTGCTCTTGACGGTCGCGTCGCTGCACGAGGCGGCGACGATGGGCGCGGGGGCGCAGACCTGGCCGGATTATTTCACTAAGGAAAACAAGTTTTCAGCGGTGTTCGGTTTCGCGCCGACGCTCCGGCTGGTGGTCGAGATCAGGCCCGCGGCGGACCTCAACGGCGACGGCGTCGTCGACGGGACCGACCTGCTGATACTCCTCAACCAGTTCGGCGGCGCCGGGTCCGCGGACATCAATAACGACGGCGTGGTCGACGGGACGGACCTGTTGCTGCTGCTTAACGAGTTCGGGGCGTGAGTTGGCGCCGCACTGGCGAGACGCCCGTGCCGCTGCTGTGCGATTGACGCCGAGATCGTTGTCGTGTCTGAAGGTGGTTTGCGATCCAATAATATTTTAATCATTGATATTGAGGACGATTTTGATCGCCTGGCCGGACTGCATCAGTTCGAACGCGCGGTCGTAGTTGGACATGGGGATTTCGTGTGTGATGATGTCGTCGATGCGGAGGCGGCCGGAGAGGAGGAGGGCCTCCATCTGGTACCAGGTTTCGAACATTCGTCGGCCGTTGACGCCGAGGATGGTCGCGCCTTTGAATATCAGGCGTTTGTTGAAGTCGAAGGGGAAGGGTTTGGCGGGCAGGCCGAGCATCGCCGCGGTCCCGCCGTTGCGTAGTGCGTCGAGTCCGGCGTTGATGGCGGAGGGTGCGCCGGACATTTCGAGGAGGGCGTCCGCGCCGTCGCCGCGTGTCGCTCGGCGTAGGTCGTTGATCCATTCGTCGCCGGCGCGTGCGTCGTAGGCTTCGTCGGCGCCGAGGCGTCGTGCGAGATCGAGGTTGGCGGGGTTGACGTCGGTGACGAATATTCGGGCGGCGCCGGCGGCGCGTGCGACGGTGACGGCCATGAGCCCGATCGCGCCTACGCCGGTGATGAGGATATTTTTGGCGCTGACATTCGCGGACATCACCGTGTGGACGGCGTTGCCGAGGGGGTCCATGATCGCGGCGACTCGGTCGGGGATGGCCGGGTGGAGCGGCCAGATGTTCTGCTCGGGCATCATGATGTAGTCGGCGAAGCAGCCGTCGCGGTCGACGCCGATGATCTTCATATCTCGGGCGATGTGGGCGTTGCCGGTGCGGGCGTTGTAGTCGACGCCGCCGGCGATGTGGCCTTCGGCGCTGACGCGCTGGCCTACTGCGACGGTGGTGACATCCGAGCCGACGCGTTCGATCACGCCGACGAACTCGTGCCCGGTGACGATGCCGACGGGGATTCGTGAGGATGCCCAGTCGTCCCATTCCCATATATGGCGGTCCGTGCCGCAGACCCCTGCTTTTCGGACGCGTATGAGGACTTCGCGCGGGCCGGGGACGCCGCGTGAGGGTACGGGTCGGCGTGGGTCGAAGTCGAGGCCGACATCCGGGCGGGCTTTGACGAGGGCGCGCATCGTCGGGCCGCCGGTCTGCGCGTGTGTCGTTTCGGGTTCGTCGGCGGCGCGTGTCACAAGAACGTCAACCATAGCGGGCGTGCTCCGGGAAGGGGTCGGGATTATACGGATGCGGCGGTGTCAACGCGTGGGTCGAGCGGTCGCGGGTGGAGTGGTGGCAGGTAATCGGGCGTGGAGGCGTCGGGCGTCACGGCGTGGTTGTTATTAATTCCAGGTAACTCTTCAGCCATCTGCAACGGGCAGACCCGTACACAACCCGACTTGCGCCCTGTCTGATGGTTGTGCGCCCATGTCCGCTTGGGCATGGACGCCGCGCGACAGGCGGGGCTTCGCACGATCATCGACGCGGCGTTGCGCGGCGAACTGGATGACCGAG
>CAZTEE010000109.1:0-5950 GCA_964611775.1 uncultured Phycisphaeraceae bacterium
TGATCCTCGAAACCCTCGATCACGCGCTGGCCCGGGGCGCTGCGCCGATCGCCGAGATCGTCGGCTTCGGCTCCTCCGCCGACGCCTTCCGCATCACTGACATCCAGACCGACGGCGAGGGCGCCCAGCACGCCATGCGCGAAGCCCTCGACGAAGCCGGGCTTGATCCTTCAGAACCCGACCCCGAGGGCCGGCCCGTCGTGCATTACATCTCCGCCCACGGGACGGGCACTCGCGAGAACGACGCGATCGAAACCCGCGCCGTCAAAGCCGTTTTCGGGGATCGGGCACGGGAAATCCCGATGTCCTCGGTCAAGTCGATGCTCGGGCACCTCATCGCCGCCGCCGGCGCCGCGGGCGCGATCGTCTGCACCCAGGCCATCCGCACCGGTTCCGTTCCCCCGACGATGAGCCTCTTCACACCCGACCCCGCGTGCGATCTCGATTATGTGCCCAACTCGCCGCGCGATCTCAACGATCGCGGCGGCGTCCGCGTCGCGCTCTCCAACTCCTTCGGTTTCGGCGGGCAGAACAACACTCTCATCCTCCGGCGTTTCGAGGGCTGACACGGGAGCAACGCGGTGGGGGGCGATATATCCGGGCGCGACTCGATCCCCGACGATGCGTCGCGCGACATCGCCGACGAAGCCCTCGCCCGCGTCCGCGCCCGCCTCGGGTGGCGCGCCCGCAGCGAGCACACCCGCCGGTGGATCATCTTCGGCATTGTCCTGACGATCTGCGCCGCCAGCGCCGCGTTGACCGCGATCGTCGTCGCGGCGCTCCTGGCGCGCGAGTCGCCGGTGTGGTGGCGCACGGTGGATCCGAACGATCAAGCGGTGGTCGAACTCGCCGAGCGAGTGGAGCGCGCGGTGGTGAGCGCGATGCACCGGGCCCGCCCGGACGCCGAGCCTTGGACCGTCGCGGTCACCGCGGCGCAGGCCAACGCCTGGCTAAACGTCAAACTCCCGCAGTGGGCCCGAAGCCGCGACGCCGGCTGGCCACGCGAGATCGCCGAGGTGCAGACCCACTTCTCGGGCGGGCGCATCGGCGTCGGCATGCGCCTCGCGGGCGGGCGCGCCGGCAACGCTCCCATCGTCGCCGCGACCGTCGAGCCGACCATGCGCGACGGCTCACTCTGGCTGACCCAGCCCGCGACCGTCGCCGGGCGCCTCGACCTCCCCGCGGGGTGGACGATCAACCGCCTCTCCTCCTGGCTCCCCCCAGAGATGCGCACGCGCAGCATGACCAGGCGGACGCTCGACGCATTGATGCAGAAGGGGCCGGTCATCCCCGACGCGTCGTTCCGCATCGAGGACGGCCGCCGCGTCCGTCTCGTCGCGATCGCCGTCGAACACGAACGCCTTCTCCTTACATTCGAAACCGACCTGCCGAGCCGATGAACAACCGCGCTCGGGCGGGACGCCCTTGCCACCGAGTTCGGCGCATGCGCAACTCAATGACGCCGTAAGTTCTAGAGCATCTTGCATAATCATGTGCCGTAGCCCCGGGACTGGGAGTAGTTGGCGCACTCCCGGGCCGTGGCGGCCCGGAACGCCCGCCCGCCCCGCTCGACCGCCTTGACCATACGCCGACGCATCTCGACGGGTGTCCACACGCCTCGGCCTCCTTGCTCGCCCCGCGGCATGGCAGCCGGAATAAGAAGGCGGAAATTGCTCTGGAAATTGGCACGGGCGTCCCGATCGTGCGCGAACAGCGCCGCGCAAGATGCATCCGAAGCCCAGGGATGAAATCCCCGGGCAATATGTTACATCAGCATAAAAAGTCGCTCAAAGATAGCTTTGCTCACGCCGATCTCCGTCGTCGTTCGACGCGGTCGAGCCAGGTGACGCCCGCGGGCAGGACGAAGAGCGCCAGCAGCGCGACGAGTGTCGCCGCGCGCGCGGACGCGAGAACCGCCGGGTTGATCCAGGTCCAGAGAACCGCTGCTGCGAACGCCGTGCTCAAGAGCGCCACCAGCAGCACCGCGGCACGACGCCAGTACGGCCGCGGCTCGTCGCCCGCCCCGGCCGAGTTCCGTGGGATGTGCGTGAGACCACTCGCGGGCATCCTTGCCTCCGTCGAACACAACCGGCGCCGACCATGACTCAGCGGCGAGCCGGCTCGCCGCAACGGGCCGAGCAACCTACCGCACGCCCGGGCTGCGATCAAGCGCCCGCTTGTATCCATGACGACCGACCTGTATCGTCCGCGCTTCGTGTACCAAAGCACGCCAGGCTGGCGATGGGCTGGGCGCAACGAGGCGCGGGCGAAAGGGTGGCCGACCGCCGCGACGGTGGCGCTCGGCCTTTGCTGTGCGCCCGCGCCGCTCGCGCCGATTTACGCCACGATCGCGCAGGAGGCCCCGACGTCGAGCCTGTCCCCGTACGACGGGCGCCCGGTGCGCGACGTGCGTTTCGAAGGCCTGGCGCGTGTGTCGGACCGATTCGCGCGGAATCAGATCAGAACGATCGAGGGGCAGGCGTTCGACGCCGCGTTGGTCACAGAGGACATACGCCGGCTATTCGCGCTATACGAGTTCGAGACGGTCGAGGCGTCCGTGTCGCCGCACGACGACGGATCGGTCAGCGTGATCTTCACCGCCAGTGAGGCGCCGATCGTCCAGGACGTGCAGGTAGTCGGGAACCGTCAGATCCCCGACGCCGATCTCGCCGCGGAAGTCTCGCGCATCAACCTCGTCGCCGGCGTCCCGATGGACCGTTTCCGCATAGACCGCGCACGTCGCGGCCTCGAGGATCTCTACCGCGCCCGCGGCCATCACACAGCACGCGTCGAGGTCGACGACGCCGAACTCGCCAACGGGATCGTCCTCTTCCGCATCCGCGAGGGCGAACGCGTCCGCCTGATGGCGCTGCGGTTCGACGGCGCCCGCTCATTCCCCGAGGACCGTCTGCGCCAGCAGGTCCGCACCAAGACCGCAACTCTCCTGCGTCGCGGCGGGCTTGACGACGAATCTCTCGACAACGACGTCAACTCACTCGTCCGCTTCTATCAAACCGAAGGGTTCCTCGATGTCCGCGTGGACCGCAGGCTCACCGTCGCGCCCAACTCCCGCGAGGCGATCGCAACATTCCTTATCGACGAAGGCCCGCGCTACCGCCTGCGCAGCGTGAGCGTGACTCGGCTCGACGGCGCCGACACGCCCACAATCTTCAGCCCCGAACAGGTCATCGGCCTCATCCCCACAAAGCCCGGCGACGCCTACGCCAACAACGCCGGGATCGTCGCAGCGCAGACGCTCCTCCGCGCATACAACCAGCTCGGCTACGTCGACGCCGACGTGCGCAGGCAGGAACTCCGCGACCCCGACCGCCCCCTCGTCGACCTCGTCCTGCAAGTAATCGAAGGCGACCGCTTCCGCGTCGGCGAGGTCGTCGTCCAGGGCAACACCATCACCAAGCAGAACGTAATACGCCGGGAACTCAGGTTCTGGCCCGACCGCCCGCTCGACGTGCAGGCCCTCGACGAGTCGCGCCGCCGGCTGCAGCAGACCCGGCTCTTCGCACGCCCCTCCCCGCAACTCCCCGAAGGCGGCGCCCGCATCACGCTCCAGCCCGAGGACCCGCGCGACCCCGGCTACCGCGACGTGCTCGTCGAGATCGAAGACGCCGAGACCGGCTCCATCACATTCATCGCCGCCGTCAGCGCCGACGCCGGCCTGATCGGACAGGTCGCCATAACCGAGCGCAACTTCGACCTCTTCAACCTCCCGCGCCGGCCCGGCGAAATCCTCAGCCGACAGCGCTTCCGAGGCGCCGGCCAGACCTTCGAAATCGTCGTAGCGCCGGGGACCGAGGTCCGTAACTTCGCCCTCGGACTCACCGAACCCTACCTGCTCGAATCCGACATCTCACTCAGCGTCAACGGCTCCTTCCGCGACCGCCTGTTCGATGACTACGACGAGGAACGACTCCGCGCCACACTCAGCCTCGGCAGGCGCTTCGGCGACCGCTGGCAGTCGAGCCTCTCCTTCCGAACCGACACCGTCCAACTCCAGGACATCGACGCCGACGCTCCCGTAGACGCCTTCGAAGTTGCCGATCAGAACACAATCTTCGGTTTCGGCGTCGGTGTCACACGCACCACCGTCCCACCCACCGAGCGCACCTTCCCAACACGAGGCTCACGCTCGACCATCAACCTCGAACAGGTCGTCGGCGACTTCACCTTCAACCGCATCACCGCCTCTCACACCTTCTTCGTCCCCGTCTCACAGGACGCCGTCGGCCGAACCAGCGTCCTCTCCTTCCAGTTCAACGCCGGCTGGATACCCCAGACCGGCGACGCACCCATCTACGAACGCTTCTTCCAGGGCGGCTCGAACTTCCGCGGCTTCGACTTCCGCGGCGTAAGCCCGCGCGGCATCGCCAACAACACCGGGCTGCTCGGCCGTGATCCCAATGGCGGACACTGGTCGTTCTTCGCCGGCGTCGAGTACAACCGACCAATCTTCCAGGACGTCATCGCCGTCGTCGGCTTCGTCGATTCCGGCACCGTCCTCGACGACATCGGCTTCGAGGACTATCGCCTGAGCGTCGGCGCGGGCCTGCGCATCCGAGTCCCCGCCCTCGGCCCGATCCCTCTTGCCTTCGACTTCGGCTTCCCCATCCTCAAAGAAACCGGCGACGACCGACGCCTGTTCACCTTCACCGCCGACATCCCGTTCTAGAGCGTCTTGCGTAAATGTGTGCCGTGCCGGCCGTGCCACCGACTTCGGCGGCTCGGGGCCGAAGTCGGTGCTTCGCGCGGTAAACATGCGAACTGTCGCCACACCCGGCATGAAGCACCGAGTTCGGAGGACCGAACTCGGTGGCACGAACGTCCTCGCCTCGCGCGTGGCCGAGGGACAACAGTACGCAAAATGCTCTAATATAATCTTTTCCCAGCCAGGCCGCGCAACGCCCCCGTCCCGAACGCCGCCTCGGCGGCGCGCCGATGTGATCAGCCGCAACCCGCGGGCGTAACCCTTAGCCCAGGGATTTCATCCCCGGGCTTTACGGCGCGATCCCGCCTGACATCATTAGTTCCCGCAGCCGATCGCGGACGGCCTCCGCCAAGGCCCGCTCCCTGGCTTCGTCGGGAAACGGGAGCCATTGGACCTCGATCGTCCCGACCGTCGCGCGGCCGGCGTCGTCCGACGGGCCGGGTTCAGCCCGCAGCAGCGCCCGCCGATCTATGGTCGAAAGGAACTCGAAGACGATCGCTGCGGGCGCGCCTTCTGCCTCGCTGCCCGGGTCTGCCGGCTGTCGGCTGGTCCGCAGGACCGCAAGCCCGGCGCGTGGCGCGGCGTAGGCGGTCGCCGCCTCGACGTGCTCCCAAAGCCCCGCCCCCGCGGTCGAATACCCCTCGACGCTCGGCGCCGGCCCGCCCGTCGCGCACCCGGGCGCCAGCGACGCCGCCGCTGCGATCACGAGGATCCCCGTTCCGATCCGCCGGGCGTGAGCGTAGAATCCCCGGTTACGCCCACGGCGATTCCAAACTCTCATGACTACCAGCGAACTGACCATGACCCTCCCACCCCGCGCGGAGCGGTCCTCAATGCTCGGCGTCGCCGAGCGCAACCTCAAGATGCTCCGCGAGGCGCTCGGCGTGAGTATCGCCGCCCGCGATCGCACCGTCCACATCACCGGCGAGCCGAACGCTGTCGCCGCCGTCCGCTCGGTTCTTGACCGCCTGGCCGACGCTGCCACCGCCGGGCGGACGCTTTCCCGGGCCGAGGTGCTCGATCTCATCGCCGAAGCCACCCATCACGCCGACGAGATCGCCGGCGAGTTCGACAGCCCCGCGACCGACCGCATCCTCCGCGCCGCCTGGGACGACTCGCTCGATGTCTACGCCGGGGGCCGGCCCGTACGCCCGAAATCCGACAACCAAGGCGCCTACCTCGACGCGATCCGCTCGCACGACCTGGTCTTCGGCGTCGGACCGGCGG
>CAZTEE010000110.1:0-5875 GCA_964611775.1 uncultured Phycisphaeraceae bacterium
CCGTCCCGCCCGAAGTGATCCGATAGCCGAGGTCGATCAGCGCGTCGGCGAGGGCGCGCGCGTTGCCGACGATCCGACGTGTGTATTCGGTGAAATCAGGTGTGAGCGCCTCACCGAACGCGACCGCCTTGGCGCCGATGATGTGCATCAGCGGCCCGCCCTGCACGCCGGGGAAAAGCGCCTTGTCGATCTTCTTGGCGAGGTCTTCGTCGTTGGTCATCACCAGCCCGCCGCGAGGCCCGCGGAGAGTCTTGTGTGTCGTGGTGGTGACGACGTGCGCGTGCGGGAACGGGCTGGGGTGCGCACCGGTGGCGCACAATCCGGCGATGTGTGCGATGTCCGCCATGAGCAAGGCGCCGCACTCGTCGGCGATCTTGCGGAAGCGTGCGAAGTCGATCACGCGGGGATAGGCGGAATATCCGCAGAGGATGAGTTTCGGCTTGTGCTCGAGGCAGACGGTGCGCACCGCGTCGTAGTCGATGCGCTCGAAGTCGGGGTGGGATTCGTCGTAGTGCAGGGGGTAGAAGACGGGCTTGTAGAAGACACCGGAGAAGTTGATGGACATGCCGTGCGAGAGGTGCCCGCCGTCTTTGAGGAGGAGCGCGGCGAACGTGTCGCCGGGCTTGAGCAGCGCCATCATCGCGGCGGCATTGGCCTGCGCGCCCGAGTGAGGCTGGACGTTCGCGTACGCGCAGCCGAAGAGTTTCTTCGCACGGTCACGGGCGAGGTTCTCGATGGCGTCGTGATGGACGCACCCGCCGTAATAACGCGCGCCGGGGTATCCCTCGGCGTATTTGTTCGTCAGGCATGTGCCCATCGCGTGCATGACGGCGGGGCTGACGTGGTTCTCGCTGGCGATGAGTTCGATTGTGCTCGCCTGCCGCGCCTGCTCGGCGGCGATGATCGTCGCAGCGTCGGGATCATGGGCGCGGAGGAGGTCGAGCACAGCGTCGGCGATGGGGTCGTCGTGATGCATGGGAGGATTGTAGTGGAGCGGGCGGAGCAAAGTCGCGCCCGGCTCGACGAGCGAAGCCGACTCACAACCGGTATTAGAACTCGCGTGCGAGCAGGGTTGCATTGATCGCGGCGAGCCACCCACCGATCGTCACGAACGTCCACAACGGCCAGACCCGCCGGAGCCTCATCCCCCGGCTGAGCGCGAACCACCACCAGATCGGCGACCAGATAAGGATGACGATCGCCGTCAGTTCCAGCCATTCGCTCCTGGCGAAGATCGCCATCCACCCGGGGGGGACAAACCAGCCCCCCGGCGAGCGCGACCACCCGACGGAGGTCGCCGGCGCGCCCGCCAGCACCCAAATATTGTATCCGATATATGTCCACAGCAGCGCAGCGGCGCGCAGCAGCATCGCCCCGACCAGCGGCGTGAGCGCGTACACCGCGATCCGCGCCAGGTGCGCAGTTCTCACTCGCGCCCTTCGCCACTCGCTCGGAGCGGCGAGCACGATCAGCGCCGCGACCGCCGAGTACGCGCATCCCCAGAGCAGTTGCAGGACACTCGGCGGGTCGTCCTCGACCGCCCAGGTGAAGGGGATGACGCCAGCGCCGCCGAACGCCTGCCTCACGCCGCCGCCTATAACCGCGCCGAAAGGCCCGAAGAGCGAGTCCGACAGCGGGATCGCGATCGGCGCCGGGACCGTGACCAGGTAAAGAGTCAGGGTGTCCTCGGGCATGAGTTCACCTGCGGGAGAGCGCCAGCGCCCGGGGCGCCGGGACGACAACTGCCCCCGAGGGTCGATGCTCATGAAGTCGACCGTGTCGCGTTCGACGAACGTCGGCGGGCGGTCATCCCTGAACCATTGGCCCCGGGTTCGATCAAAGAATACAATAAGTTTGCGGGAATCGACTTCCATCAGTACCGGGTCGTTCCCGAGCACGATCGAGGAGCCGTGCCGGGCCGCTTCGAGATACTCTGAGGGCAGCGCGACGGAGACAGTGTTCTCGCCGTCGACGATCCTGTACTCACCCGGTCCGGCGCTCGAGACTTTGATAATATCAATGCCTTTCATCGCATAAACGGGGGAGTATCGCGCCGGGGGCGTAGTCGGCAGCGCAGCGACAAGGGCGGTCGCCGCGGCGCTGACGGCGGCGCCGAGCAGAAGCAGAATCCACGCGCCGGCCCACCACTGCCAGAGCCGACTCGGCGACACCCGGTGGTGCAGTTCCACCCGGCGCCAGAAGTGCCACGGGAACGCGGCGCGGATCGTTGTCTCGAGCCAGGCCCGCGCGGCCCACCACCGCGGCGAATGCTCGTAGAGCCAGGGCAGGCTTTGCAACGCCGGGTTGAGCACGGTCCCCCAGCGGAAGTCCAGGCCGCACTCGGAGCAACGCCCGTCGAGCGGGCACACCTCGGCCCAGCCGCCGGTGTGGCCGGTCAGGTCGTACGCGCATCTCGGGCACGCCGGGCGCGGGCCGACGTAAGCCTCGGCGTCCGGGTTCGTAGCCGCTGTCCGTAAGGTTCGCGGCTCGTGCGCAGTGCGGGGCATCGGGGAAACATACGGGCCTCGATGTGCGACGGTTTCGACCGATCAGAGGGCGGCGGCTCTGCGCTCGGGCCGACGGAGTTCAACGCCGCCGCTGTCGCGCAGAATCCGGGCCCCCGGCGCTACGTTCGAGCGGGTTCTTCCAGAGCCAGAGCGCCTCAGTTTTTGAGTGCACTCCCCATGCTCTGAAGATGGCTTTTATGTGGTCCTGCACAGTGTGCGGGCTGCGGCTGAAGAGTTCGGCGATGTCGGGAACGGCCTCGCCCGCGGTAAGATGAATCGCGATGTCACGCTGGGCCGGTGTGAGGAGCGCGAGCAGGCCTTCCCGCGCGCGCGCCGGGCGGGCGATTCGGAAGTCGTACACCCACGCCGAGAGTTCCGCTGCGAACCGCGCCCCGGATGCGTCGGTTGATAGCGGGAGCCAGTCGGCGGTGCGCGAAGTTATCTCAACGACGATCACTTCCTGCCCGACGGCGCCTTGCACCCTTGCCGCGGCCCGGGCGTAGTCGTGAACCCCTAGCGCGGCTCGATGCCTGCGCCTGTCGCCGGAAAACCACTCGGCGTCGGGGACCGCGTCTTGGCGAATCCGGGCGACGCCGATTGAATGATCGAGGGCTTCCAGCAGAAGCGGATCAAACGACAGATCTATCGTCACGGGGTCGTGCAGCGAGATCTTGCGATCAGAGGCGGCCGCCGCGGTGACGCGAGGCCGGGCCGGGATCCCCGAGAACGAGACATGCAACGCCATCCCGCACAGCGACGAACCGTGCCTGGCTAACGACCGCGCGACCGCGGTCAGCAGTTCCGGCGGCGTCGGCGCCGGGAGTTCCATTATTTCTCGCGCGACACCGCCGACCCAACCCGGGAGGTGTTCTGGCGGGGGAAGCCGACGCTCTGTATCACGCTGATTCGTCATGGAAGCGGCAGTCGTCAGGGCCTGCGTCGTCATGTTACCACAATTCGGCTTAGTACTCATTCCCTCATGCGACGATGTTCGAACGATTTTTCTCACATTCGCTGGGAATAAGAATCACAACGTAACCAAATTGGGGGAGGTGTTTGTCGGATATTCTGAACCGGGGCCGTTGATTCTTCGCCTGTGCGTGTCTCATGCACACATACTCGGCTGCGCCGGCCTCGCGCCGGCGCTCTAATCAGCCCCAGCCACGAATAAATGGCCGATTAACACAAAATTGTGTGTCCGACTCCGAGCCGTCTTACGATGACTCGATCGGGCGCTTTGACGACTCGGATGCACGCACATTCCCGCTCGAACTGATCTGAGATCCATTTATGGGCGCCGGCAACCCCGCGTACGCACCGACGGTTGCGAGCCAGGCATTGTCGGATCGGAGCCGAATCCGCCCGCTCGTTGTCTCCCGCGAGTCGCGACGGCAATCGCCACAAAGCAGGTCAACTTGTGTCTGGATGTCCCCCGCTTTGCGGCGCTGCTTCGGACGCATATTCGGATCGCAGCGGTGGTTAAGGTTGATAGCGGTTCGCGCGCCAGCGCGAGTGCCGCCGGACGGCTGGGATGGCTTCGCAACACAGGTAACGCCCGCGCAGCGTGAGCGCGCGTGCCTCTCAAGGCGTGTCACGACATGCGGCAATACTCTGCCGCAAAGTATTCTGATATTTGAATCGCTGTGATCAGGAGCGTTGTTCGTCCGAGAGCCTCACGCAGCAAGGGCGTACCGGCCCGAGTGGATGCGCCTGCGGAGCAGATCCTCGTCGCCCGGGCGGGCAAAGCGGGTGAACACGACCGCCATCTTCACCGGCCCAGGCTCGTCGTCGTCCTCGAGCCAGACCACGTTCCCGAACGCGAACACGCTCCGCGGCTCGGTGCTCCGCTCTATCGAAGCGCGCGGCAGGTCGAGCCGCAACGCCACCGATGTGCCCGGCTCAAACCCGCGGTCGAGTTCGAACCGCACACCGCCGCGGCTGATGTCGTACGCGTGCCCGTCCCACTCGAATTCATCACGGTCCAGGCTTCGCACCGAGATCCGCGTGTACATCGAGGGGAGTTCGTAACGGTCGAATCGGCGTCTTTCGCGGGGATTGGTCATGCGCGATCTCCGAGTGGCGCGGATGCACCGACCGGCCGACCGTGGGCCGCCGAGCGTCCGGCACGCGCAAGGATCGGCGCGATTCCCGGATCACTTGACTATCGGGCGGAGATTTTGACGATCAGGGCACGCGGGTTCTCGGACCGACGCGGCTCATCCTCGAGGTGGCGGCGTGTGCGTCGGCGGCCGCAGCGTTCCTGATATTCGATCGCTCGCTCGCGCCGGACGCTCGGTGACATCTTGATGCCGTTGTGCATGCACCGGACTGTAAGTTGACGACGCCGCTGGGTTTAAGAGGGAAGCGCTTCGCAATCAAACATACCGGCACGACAATCCGGGAGAACCCCGTGTAACCCGCTAATCGGAATTCTACGTGCTCCGATGATTCGGGGAATCCCCGTTCTTTGTGTTGCGATCCGTCGGTGCATCGGGGATGATGCTCAGATTGGCGCCCTCGGGTGGTGTCGGCGTGTCGCCGGCGCCGGGGAGGCCCGGGCGTTCCGCAAAGACGGTGGGTGCTCGTGCGGACGCTGTGATTGCAGAGCAAGGAGCATCGTGATGAGAATTAATCGGAACGTGGCGGTCGGCGCGAGCGTGCTGATCGCCGGCTCGGTCGTTGCAGGGCTGGCGAACGCGCAGCCCAGCGAACGCAGGCGCGATCAGGACCGTCGGCGCGATCAGCAGCAGCAACGCGAACCGGCGGCCCAGCAGCCGTCCTTCGAAGAAATGATGGCCGAGTGGTCCAAGTACGCCGAGCCGGGCGAGCACCACAAACTCCTCGAACCGACCATCGGGACGTTCGCCGTCAGCGGGAAGATGTGGCCCGAACCCGGCGCGTCCGAACCCATCTTGATGGGCGGCGAGTCCGTCACAAAGTGGGTCCTCGGCGGACGCTTCGCAATGACACATTACAAAGCCGAATTCATGGGCCAGCCCTTCGAAGGCATGGGCATGGTCGGCTTCGACCGATTCACCCAGCGCTACCAGTCCTATTGGTGGGACACCTTCGGCACTATGACCTACGAGTCCGTCGGCTCCGTCAGCCCCGACGGCAAGACGCTCGTCTTCCACGGGTCGATGCTCGACCCCGCGCAAGGCGGCGCCCTCGTCCGCACACGCGACATCATCCGAGTCGTCGACGACAACACGCACACCATGGAAATGAACCACACCCAGCCCGACGGGTCGTGGAAAAAGGTCATGGAGATCACCTACACCCGCAAATGATCTCGGTTCGCGAGCGCGCTCTTAAGAATGTACACACGCAAAGCCCAGGGATTCATCCCTGGGTTTTTGTTATTATTT
>CAZTEE010000111.1:0-5186 GCA_964611775.1 uncultured Phycisphaeraceae bacterium
CGTAACGCCGGGGTCAGCGCATCGCCATCGCGGCGGAGGCGACCATGCCCGCGCCCTGCGCGTCAACACCGGCGGTGTACTGGTAGAGCCGGACGGACTCGGGCGCGACTGTTTTCATTGTCGCGACGATCGCTCCGAGGCTGCACCACCGGGTTGGGTTCTGCATCCACGCCATGGATGCGACGAGTTCCTCGGGCTTGCGGTCGAGGATGAGTTGCAGCATCTCGCGGTCGTGCTGGATCACTTTCTCGCGGAAGGCTTTGGATTCTTCGCCCTCGATGTCGGCGAGGTTGACCTGATCGCCGAACTGCGGGCCGACGTGGCTCAGATCAACGGACGCGACGACGAGCGTGCGTCCGGGTGATTCTTCGATCGCGAGCCGGAGCGCTTCGACGAACGGCATCAGGCCGAGGCCCTGGTTGTCGTAACTTTCGCCGTCGTTGCGCGAGGGGTCGTGGACGAGCGCGGCGAAGACGGGGATGCCCGCGCCGTCGGGCCCGGCGCCGAAGACGTGCTGGATCCAGGGGATGTGGAGTTCGATCGAATGCTCGCGCTCGTGGTCGAAGCGGTGCTCGAAGAGTTTTCGGCTGTTCTCATCGCCGAGCGCTGCGCAGACTTTATCCTTGAAATCGTTATCGAGGGAGCACACGCCCAGCGGCGTCTCGAAGCCCTTGTCGCACCCGGCGACGCCGGTCGAGAAGCCGAAGTGGTTCGTGCCGAGGATCACGACGCGGGCGGGCGGATCGACGACGCGCATCCTGCCGTAGACCGCGGCGAAGTTCATCCACCCGCGCGGGTAGTCGAGGTGCGGCGCGATGATCGCCGCGGGGAGTTCGTCCATGCTGGGGTCGTCGGCGTTCTTGAGCGCCTCGGAGATCCAGGTGTCGAACTGGGCGCCGAGCGCGCCGGGGGCGCGCTCGGCTTTCTCATCATCAGTTAGTTTGGTTTCGCCCGCGGCGTGCTCGGCGAGATAGTCAGCGATCGCGGCGCTGGGGCCGGGCGGGAGGACGGCTTTGGAATCGAACGCCTCGCGCATCGCCGCGAGGATCTTGTCGAACTCCGGGCCGAAGATCAGCCCCGCGCCGGCGAGTTGCGCTATGAAGTCTTCGAGCCATTGTCGGGTAAGGCCGCGCCCGACTTTTTCGACGATCTCGTCCACGCCGTGCTCGCCGGTCATCATCGGGAGGACGACCTGGGCCGCGGGTGCGGTGAAGACGATGCGGTCGGAGATCTGCTGGGCGTCGGCGAGCGCGAGGACGTCCTGCTCGCCGTGCTTGGCGGGGAAGCCGCGGATTGAGCGGATTCGGGGCCGCTGGTGGTGCGGCGAATCGGGGTTGAAAGACGCTTTGAAGGGCGTCGGTCCCCCGGCGGAATCGGGTGCGGGCTGGGCCATGCGGGGAGTCTATCACGCTCGCCAGCCGACGTGCCGCTGGGACGTGCGAAGAAACAGATGTACGCCGACGGAGCGCGTTATGCGATCACCCGCCGCGACGTTTGAGGTATCGGTCGCGTTGGACGTAGGGGTCCGGCGGCGGCGCGTCGTAGTAATAATGGCGTTCGATGACGGCGGGCGCGGGTGAGTGGAGCGCCCGCTGGTCGCGGCGCGCGTTCTGATCGCCGATGACGCCCCCGGCGAGCGCGCCGGACGCTGCGCCGATCGCCGCCCCGGCGCCCGGTTCGCCGAAGATCGACCCGATGATCGCGCCGCCCGCGGCTCCCAGCGCCGCCCCGCTGAACGCTCCCTGAGGCCCGTTCGCGCACCCGCCGAGAGTCAGCGTCGCCGACGCCGCGATCACTGGGATCGCGAACGGGGCGATCGTCCGGCGTGAGGTTCCGTATGTCGTCCGGCTGTCTCGTCTGGAGTTCATGGCAATGCTCCCGCCGAAGTGTTCGGATTCCGCATCGCGGGCGGGCATGGCGTCGCCCGTCCCGTATACTGGCCCGCGACGATGTGGTTGCCGCGGCTGGTCCAGACTGATTCTTGGCGCGACACCCTTGCCGAGTCCATGCGCCGCACGCACGCGCGCTGGCTGACCCGGGCGATGCGGGCCGCGCCCCCACGATCGTTCCGGATCCCCCGGCGTCGCGTCGAAGAGGGCGGCTTCGACCGGCTCATGCGTACCCGCGCCGGGCGGGACTGGGCCGACCGATGGTGGGAGCGGGCGTTCGACGCCGCGGACAAACTCACCGGCCGATGAACGCCGATCGCAGCGACGGGGGCTTGATATGCAGCAGACCAGCGTCAACTCGAAGTGGCTCTTAAAGATCGCGATCTTTCTGATCGCGCTGACGGGGCTAGGGCTTTGGGGGCTGTACGACGCGACGCTCGCGTACCCCCGCCGCGGGCAGGCCGTCGCGCAATGGGCGCTCTACGAATATCTCGGCGCGGCCAGGGAGTCCGGCGACCTCATCCGTGCCGGCGTTGCGGACCCCCGCGCCGAATACGATCGGCTGCGTCCGATCCGGCGCGACCTCGAAACCCGTGCCGCGGGCGATTCTCTCGCGGCCCGTCGCGCCGCGACCGAACTTAAACTCCTCGACTGGCTCGACGCGCTCGCCATCATCGGCCGGCTCGATGCGGAGCAAACCCGGCTCGATCGCCCGAGCGAGATACTCGACGAACTCTCGCTCGCGTTCGCCGGCGAGACCCCGCCCAAACGGCTCGCCGCTTGGGACATCCCGATCCAGTGGGCGTTTGTCGTCGCGGGTTTCGGCGGGGGCGCCTGGCTCGGGCTGCTGATCCTCATGGTCCGGAGCCGGCGATTCACCTTCGACCCCGAGACCAAGACGCTGACGCTGCCCGGCGGACGAGCGATCACACCCGCGGACCTCGTCGAACTCGATAAACGCAAGTGGGATAAGTTCATCGTCACATTGCGAACGAAATCCGGCGACCCCGCCCGGCTCGACCTGCTGCGCTACACGCCGCTCGAGGAATGGGTGCTCGATATGGAGAAGGTCGCGGGCCTGAGCGAAGTACCCAAGCCCGCCGATACGTCCGCGCCGGCGCCGGAGCCTGCCGCGCCCGCGGGCGCAGCGTCCGCCACGTCTGATGCGTCGCGCGATTAACTCGAACCCGGAGGCGCCATGCCCGACCATGCCCCGAACTGCTCGGCGGACCGGGCGATCCTGGTCGGCCAGGTCGCTGCGCTCGCGTTCGCAGCGGGCCTGATCGGCGCGACCGGGACCGCCGCGGCGATCGCGTTCCCCGCGATGCGTGATCTCGACCCGGCCGTCCCCGGGCTGGACGCGATCGGGGATCACTGGATGATCGTGGCGGGGAGCGTGATGGCGCCGGTGTTCTCGATCGTCGTCGCGGCGGCGGGGGTAGCGGTCGCGTTCGCAACATTGCTGTGGGTTATTCAGACGCTGCGCGGGCGATCGGCGTCGCGCGCACTCGTGACGCGCGGGGTCGCGCTGCTCTTCACGCTCGCCGTCGCCGGCTACACGCAGATCGTTCTGATCCCGCGGATGAACACGAACTTCGCCGGGTTCCTCGCCGCGGCAAGATCCGGGGACGAAGCCGAAGCACGCCGGCTGCGCGACGCGTTCGACGCGGACCACCCGACCTCGAGCCGATCGCTCGGGGCGGTTTTCGCGCTGTCACTGCTCAGCGCCGGGCTGACGGTCTGGGCGCCGACGCCGCGACGCCGCGCCGGTTCCGGTAATGCAAGTCGCGAGGCAGCGCGGTGACTGCCGCGGCGCGTGCACGAACCCGGCCCGACGCGCGCACTCCGGCGAATCCGCCGGGCCTGCGTGATCTCCCGTTCGAACTGCCCGCCGTCAGCGCAGGGGAGAAACGGCGTGCGCGGGCGATCCTCTCGGCGTTGCGCGAGCGCTATCCCGATGCGCACTGCGCATTGCGCTACTCTTCGCCGCACGAGTTGCTTATCGCGACAATCCTCTCCGCGCAGACGACGGACGCGAACGTCAACCGCGCCACGCCCGCGCTCTTCGCGCGATTCCCGGAGCCTGCCGATTACGCCGCGTCCTCGCCCGCGGAGATCGAGCCTTACGTCCGATCGCTGGGTTTTTTCAGGAATAAAGCGCGGGCGGTGCACGAGTCCATGCGCGACGTCGTTGAGCGATTCGACGGCGACGTGCCGCGCTCGATGGACGACCTTCTCACGCTGCGCGGCGTGGCCCGCAAGACTGCCAACGTCGTCCTCGGCAACGCCTTCGCACTCAGCATGGGGTTCGTCGTCGATACGCACATCGAACGCCTGAGCAAACGGTTCGGGCTTGCGCCGTCGGACGCTACGGTCGCCGCGGTCGAACGCCGGCTCTGCGCTCTATTCCCGCGCGGATCGTGGACGGACCTCTCGCACATGCTGATCGCGCACGGTCGGGCCGTGTGCAAGGCGCGAGGCGGCTCGTGCGCGGGCGACTCGATCTGCCGGCGGTTCTGCTCGAACTCACGGACTAAGAGCGAGAAAGATTAAACAATGAGCCGATTCGATAAACTGATGTCGCTGTTTGAATCGGACCCGACCGACGCCGAACTCCCGTACATGATCGCGCAGGAGCACGCCCGCGCGGGCGAGCACGATCACGCCGTAGCGTGGTACGACCGATGCCTCGAGATCGAGCCGGAACACCATTACGCTTATTTTCATAAGGCGCGATCGCTCGACGCGCTGGGCCGGCTCGACGACGCCCGGGCGGCGCTGCGCGAGGGCGCCCGGCGTGCGCAGTCGGCGGGCGAAGCCAAGGCGCACTCGGAACTCAGTGGTTATCTAGAGCAGATCGAGGGCTGACACAGCGGACCCGGGGCGGGTACGCTCTGGCGCGATGCGTGTGCTGCTGCTGACCGACGGGGACTTCGCGACGCGCGAGCGGACGCTCGTCGAACGCCTGGCTTTCGGCATGATGGACGAGGGGGTGCGCGCCATCCTCGCGACGCCGCGCGACGCGGTCGGCGATGAAGAGGGGCTGATAGAACGTATCTGGCACGACGCGCCGGCGACGCGTTTCGGCGCCGCCCGGGCCGCGAGTGCGCTCAGCGCGCGGTTGGCGGCGTTCGGGCTGGCCGACGAACGCGCGCCGCTCGACGTCGTGCATGCGCTCGGGGCCGGGGTGTGGAGGATCGGTGCGAGGCTGGCGCGGATCCACTCGGCGCCGCTGGTCCTCGAGTGCTGGACGAGCGCGCTCGTCAAGCAAGGCGTTACATTCGCGCGCAGCGGAGC
>CAZTEE010000111.1:5196-5871 GCA_964611775.1 uncultured Phycisphaeraceae bacterium
CGGCGACACCCCGGGCGTCGTCGTGCAGGCGCCGAGCGTCGCGCTCGCGCACGGCGAGACGATCGCCGCCGGCGTGACGATCGAGGCGTGCCCGTGGGGCGTTCACGCGCGCGACGAGGAAGGCGCCGGGTCGCCGGATGGGCCCGAGACGCCGGGCGTTGTCATCATCGCGGACCGGTCCGTTGGGACAAAACTTATATCCGTGCTGCGCGGGGTGTCGGGCGTAGTCGAAGCGCGGGACGCGGTGCTGGTGTGCGACGCGGCGTTGTTCCAACGCGATCGGCGCATCTGGCGGGCCGCGAGGGATTTCGGCATGCTCCCGCGGCTGTCGCTGGTCGCGGCGCTCGAGGCGCGACGGGCGCCGGCGCTCGGGGCGGACGCGCTTCTCTGGGTCAGCAGGCCCGGCGAGCACCGCTCGATCATCCTCGACGCCATGGCGTCCGGGGTCGCGGTCGCGGCTCCGGCGGACCCGCGCTGCGACTGGACCGGCGTCCCCGGAGCGATGCGGACGCTCAAGACAGGCGTCGAGAACGAATGGTGCGACGCCGTCGGCGAACTCCTCGCGGACGCCGCGGCCAGGCGGTCGATCGGCGACACCGCCTGCAACTGGGCCAGGTCCGAGCGGTCCGCGAGCGGCCACGTCGCGGCGCAGATCGCGCTCTACGAACGGGTTGT
>CAZTEE010000112.1:0-861 GCA_964611775.1 uncultured Phycisphaeraceae bacterium
CCCAACCCTCGGTTCCGAAGACCGATGCTCTATCCATTGAGCTACGGGCGCAGCGTGCAGATCATACGCGCTTGACCCGGCTCGGCCCGCGCGGGCGAAAGATTCACGGCTCACGGGCCATAGCCCGTGCCACTGTTTTCCGGCGGCCGGCGCAGCCGGGATGTTCGCACCTATTCCGTCTCGACCACGGCCCGAACCCCGACGCCGGGCGTACAATCGCACCCCGTCGAGAAAGAACAATGAAACTCACCCACTGGCAACCCGCCCTCCCGGAACGGTATCTCCGCTTGTCGCCCGCGGAACTCGCCGAGGGCATCACGGCCCGGCGACGGGAACTCGGCGACTCGCTAATCATCCTCGGCCATCATTACCAGGTTGACGAGGTCATCCGCCACGCCGACTTCACGGGGGATTCCTTCAAATTATCGCAACTCGCAGCGGATCGCGTCCGCGAGCGCGGCTCGAAATACGTCGTCTTCGCGGGCGTGCACTTCATGGCCGAGTCCGCCGACATCCTCACGCCCGATGACGTGGACGTGATCCTGCCCGACCTCTCGGCGGGTTGCTCGATGGCGGACATGGCCGACTACGACGATGTCTGCGACGCCTGGGACGCGATGCACGAGGCGCTCGCCGCCGAGGGCTGGGCCGGGCGGATCGTCCCGATCACATATATGAACTCGTCCGCGGCGATCAAGGCTTTCGTCGGTGAGCGCGGCGGGGCGGTCTGCACCTCCTCCAACGCCCGGCGTGTCTTCGAGTGGGCAATCGCCGGCGGCGCGGGCGTCCCGCCCATAGGAAACAGTGGCGCGGGCGTCTTGCCCGTGAGAAACAGTGGCACGGGCGTCTCGCCCGTGAGAA
>CAZTEE010000112.1:961-5821 GCA_964611775.1 uncultured Phycisphaeraceae bacterium
ACAGTGGGACGGGCGTCTCGCCCGTGATAAACAGTGGGACGGGCGTCTCGCCCGTGATAAACAGTGGGACGGGCGTCTCGCCCGTCAATGCCGAGACCGATGAAATAAAACTTCTGTTCATCCCCGACCAGCACCTCGGCCGCAACACCGCCGCCGCGTTCGGCATGGATGTTGAGTCGGAGACTTGTGTATACGACCCGAAGAAGGTCTCCGCGGGTTCGCCGCTGGGTCCGCTCACGCCCGCGGACCTGCTGCGCAGCCGGGTGATTCTGTGGGCCGGGCACTGCTCGGTTCATAAGTTGTTCCGCCCCGAGCACTGCGACGCGCTCCGCGCCGCCGAGCCGGACCGGACTATCCTCGTGCACCCGGAGTGCTGCAAGGAGGTCGTCGATCGCGCTGACCTCAACGGCTCGACCGAGTTCATCATCCGCGCGATCCGGGGAGCCCCGCCCGGCTCGAAGTGGGCGATCGGGACCGAGGTCCACCTCGTCAACCGTCTGGCGCACGAAGCCCGCGAGCGCGGCGTCGATGTCCGCATCCTCTCCGAATGCCAGTGCCTGTGCACCACGATGTACCGCATCGACGAGCCGCACCTTCTGTGGGTGCTCGACAACCTCGCCGCGGGGAAAGTCGTGAACAGGATCCGCGTGCATCCCGAGGTGCGCGGGCACGCGCTGACGGCGCTGGACCGGATGCTCGCGCTGTCGGGCGATCTCGTCAGCGTGGACTGAGCGGACGCGGGCGAACCGTAGAAACCGCGCGCGGGGTTTCAGGCGTCGTCGCGTTCTTCGACTATGGATCGGCGGTCGGCGTCGTAGACGTACACCTTGCCGGGCTTCTCGACGGCGCAGGCTTTGTGAGACCCGTCGCAGAAGGGGAGGTTCTGCGTCAGCCCGCAGCCGCAGATGAAAACGGGCTTGTCCTGGGGGTCGATGCGGATCGGTCCGGTGGCTTCGTGGCGTACTAGTCGGGGCATGGGCGGAGTCCTTGTCGACGGATAGTTGGCGAAAATGTGGAGTCAAGCCTATTCAAACGTGTCGTCGCCGCCCCAGATCCATGCGCCCGGCGGCGTCCAATGCTCGGGGCGCCTCACTCAATGGTTCGCCGTGCAAACGAGTGATCTCGTCCGGCATCATATGCGCGCGGAGATCTCGGATCCGGATCGGTTTCGTCACCGTGGCATGTTTTTTCAGTTCTTCGGCGCGTTTCCGACCAGGGGGTACCCCATGGCGATGAGCCATGGCCCGCACGCCCCCATGGGGGGCGTTTTTTATTGATACCTGTTCAGCCCGGCACTTCCACGCGTTCGAGCACCTCGGCGAGGATGCGTTCGGCGGCGGCGTGCCTGGACACGCCGAACTGCGCCTGAGGCATCAGCCGGTGGGCGCACACCGATGTGACGTTCGATGTTATATCCTCGGGGATGCAATAGTCGCGCCCGTCCATCGCCGCGGTCGCCCGCGCCGCCTGCGCCAGGGCCAGCGTCCCGCGCGGCGAAAGACCGATCCTCAGTTCCTCGTGCTCCCGGCTCGCCGCGGCGATCGAAACAATATATTCCGCCAGGCTCCGGTCGAGCCGGACGGAGTCAACTTTCGTCTGGATCGTCAGCACGTCGTCGATCGTCAGCACCGGGCGCAGGCGATGGATCGCGCCCGTCGCCGGGCGGAGGTCGAGCACGTCCGCCTCGCGTGCCGCGGTCGGGTACCCAAGCCCGAGCCTCATGAGGAAGCGGTCCAGTTGGCTCTCGGGGAGCGGGTAAGCGCCCTCGTAGTCGGCGGGGTTCTGGGTCGCGACGACCATGAACGGCGGGCTGAGCCGGTGCATCACGCCGTCGATAGAGACGGTCGCCTCGTTCATCGCTTCGAGGAGCGCGGACTGTGTCTTCGGCGATGCGCGGTTGATCTCGTCGGCGAGCACGATGTTCGCGAAGATCGGGCCGGGCTTGAATTCGAACGACTCGCTCCGGCGGTTGTAGATCGACACGCCGAGCACGTCGCCGGGCAGTAGGTCCGGCGTCAACTGGATCCGCGTGAACTTGCACTCCACGCTGCGCGCCAGCGCCGTGGCGAGGATGGTCTTGCCGACGCCCGGCACGTCCTCGATCAGCACGTGCCCGCGCGCCAGGAGGCACGCGATGACGCGATCTATCGCCGCGGGGTCGCCGAGAAACACGCCGGCGATATTCGCCCTTAGCCGTTCGATCACGTCCAGCATCGTCAGCCGAGTATACGGCCCGCGGGCGCGTGGGTTCCCGCGTCGCCGCCCGGGCGTGTTCGCCGGTAGACTCGACCCGACTATGGAGGGATCGGCGGGGATCAACGGCCAACCCGGATCGCCCGCATCGGCGCTCGAAGCGTCGTTGCGCGGGTCGCTGCCTTGCGTGCAGTGCGGATACGAACTCCAGGGCTTATCAATCCGAGGCGCATGCCCGGAGTGCGGCACGGCGGTCCGCGCGACAATCCTCCACCGCGTCGATCCCCGCGCCGAGGCTTTCCGACCGCTCCCGACGCCTCGATTGACCGCATGGGCTGTCGTGCTCTGGCCGTTCGGCGCTTTCTTAGCCGCGGGTTTCGCGTGGCTTCCGCGCGTGCGCGACATGATCAATGAATTTTCACTCGCGTCGCTCGCCCCCGGCGCGACGTGGAGCGTGTACCCGAGCCTCGTCGGGCTGGCGATCTCCGCGTTCGGCGCGATCGGGCTGGTACGTCCTACGCTCGAAACTACTCGCGCCCGCGCCGCGTCGGCGCTGCTCGCCGCCGTGTGCTATGCGCCCCTGGGCATGGTGTGGTGGTGGATCATCGCTGTTCACGACCGGCGCAGTTTCGTGCCGTATCTCGACGCCGCCCCTGACACACAACGGCTTGCCGGCCGGCTTGGGCTGGCGGCGCTCGCCGTGGCGATCCTGCTGCTCCTGCGGTGGAACGCGCGGCAACTCGTCGGGCGGTCGCTCGTACTCCGCACCGGCCGCGTAGATCGCCAGACGATATACGCGACCGTCGGAGCGCTCGCTCTCGCGGCGCTCGGGGATACGCTCCGGCTGGCGTCCATCGCGCTCGGGCCTAGCGACCGCTCCCTTCTCGCGAGCGTGGGTGCGCTGCTGGTGCTCATCGGGTCGATGATGACGACCGCGGCGTTAGCCGGCGCGACGATCGACGGCTGGCGCATCCGCCGGGCGATCGTCATGCCCGGCCCGCGCATCACCGAACTCGTCGAGGTCCGCCGGGCCGAGCCGCAGACCCGAGATTAAATCCGGATTAAGTGCACATAAATTAAATTCCGGCTCGACGCCGGGATAAAAGCACGGCCGCACCCGGCGGCTCGGGCTTAACCGGCGGCTCGGGCGCAAACAGTGGCACTGGCGTCCCGCCCGTGCGAACTGTTCCTGAAGTAAACAAATTCTCGTCGCGTCGCCGATCCCGGCGCGAGCCGGGCGATATGTCGCGGGTCAGTCACGCGAGATCGGCTCGCCCGCGATCGCCGCTTCGAGCATCGCCGGCTTCAGGCTCATCGGGTGCATCGACGCCAGCAGTTTCCCGCCTTTGATGATGTGTGTCTGCGGCCAGGATTGCACCTTGAAATCCTTCAGTATCGATCGGTCCGTGTCGAGCGCCACGACGCCCTTCATCGGGTGCTTCTCGAGGAACGGCCGGATCAGATCCTCCCCCTCGTCCGTCACCGAAAGGAACAGCACGCCGCGGTCGGCGAACTGTTCGACGAGATCGTTCATATGCGGGATCGCAGCGATGCACGGGGCGCACCAGGTCGCCCAGAACTCGAGCACGACGACGCGGTCGCCGAGGGCTTCCCAGTCGAGCGTGAAGTCGTCCTGGGCGTTGATATAAATTTCCGCTTTGAGCGCGGGGATCGTGTCGCCCGGCTTGAACGCCGCGTTAGAGTACGAAGATGCGCCCGCGCCCCCGCCGCCCACTTTGATCGTGCTGACTACGGTCGTTCGGCACGATTCAGGCACGAGCAGCGCGATCCCGGCGTGGTTCTCTTTAGTCACCGTGACGGTCAGTTTGCCCGCGGCGTCCGTGCGCAGATCGCTCGAACCCGCCGACCACATCAGCCGCACGTCGCGCTCCGCGAACGGCTCGCCCGACGCGTCGAGGATCGTCACTTTCAGGTCGATACCGGGCTTGCCGAGCTGCTTCTCGATCGCGTCGAGGAGGTTCGGCAGGAGTTCCGCGGGCAACTCCGCCGCCGCGACCAGATCTATCCGTCGGATCGTGACCGGGTCTTCCGCGACTGTAGAGGCCGCCGCGAAAGCGCCGGGCGCGGGGAAAGCGAGGACCGAGATCACCACGACGGCGGCAGCGGGAACGGATCGGTGGAAGTTCATCTGGAGAGTCCTGTTTCGGTGTTCGGTTCGGATCAGACCATAGCCAGGATGCGCCGCGTCGCGGGCGCCGTCATGATCTCACCGGTTCACGGGATCCGCTCGACGGCGGTCTGCCAGTCTGGCAGGGTTGGCTCGTGCGCGACACCCATCCGGGTGCGGCGTGGCCGGCTCCCGGCCCGCCGAGCGTAGCTGTGGGTGTTCCCACGTGGTTCGAGCCGGGCGCGAATCCGGCGCGCGGCTTGCACCTTGTGTTCGAGCATGTGTCGCGCGATCGGTCCGCACGGTCCGCCACGCCCGACCCCGCTGAGATTTCTTCACGGTTCAAACCAGACACCGATCGACGGAGACCCGACGCCCATGGCCACCAAAGAACTGACCTTCGACATCGAAGCCCGGCAGGCGCTGCTCGCGGGCGTGACCAAGCTCGCCGCCGCCGTCAAGAGCACGCTCGGCCCGCGCGGCCGCAACGCGGTCATCGACAAGTCCTGGGGCGGTCCGACCGTCACCAAGGACGGGGT
>CAZTEE010000113.1:0-5736 GCA_964611775.1 uncultured Phycisphaeraceae bacterium
GAACTCGGTGGCACGGCTCCACGTTCGGGTTTGCCGCCGGTCACAATGACGCAAATCCGCTAACGAAAAGTACACCGATTGTCGCGTACCCCCGCCCGCTTCCCAGCCCTGCTCGGATCGGCTGCGGGTAGTGTCGGCTCCGCGACCGGCCTCTCAGACCCCGGTCGAGCCGAAACCCCCGACGCCTCGCTTGGTCGCGTCGAGTTCGTCCGACTCCACCACCAAGGCCCGGGCGATCGGCGCGATGACCATCTGCGCGATCCTCATGCCGTGCTCAACTACGAACGGCTCGCGCCCGAGGTTTATCAGCGGAACCTTGACTTCGCCGCGATAGTCGGCGTCGATGGTGCCCGGCGCGTTGGGCATCGTCACGCCGAACTTCGACGCAATCCCGGACCTCGGCCGAATCTGGCCTTCGTAGCCCGGCTCGAGCGCCATGGCGAACCCGCACGGGATGACGATGATCGCGCCCGGCTGGATCGTCACCGGCGCGTCCAGGCACGCGGAAAGATCAAGCCCGGCGGCGTGCTCGGTCTGATAACTCGGTAGAACCGCCCGCGAGTCAAGCCGACGGATACGAAGCGTCGGCTCCGACACCGACGAGAGCGTCGGCGCTGAACATGGGATCGAGGTGCTCGCGCTCATCGTCGGCACGGTGACGAGCACGCCCCACGCCGTCAAGCGATCCGGCGGAACGCTCCGACGCGGCGTCGATCGAGCGCTCGACGCGCTCGAGCATCCGCCGGGCGGAATCCACTGCGGTGTCGAGTGAGGATCGCCCGGTGACTATCCGCATAGGGTCGGCGCCGGTGGCGCGAGTGTCGATTTCCGTGCGGGCGCGGATGAGCTGGTCCAGTGTCGCGCGTGCTTCTTCGCGCATCCGTACCGCCTGCGCGATGATGATCTCTGGGGAAGAGTTGTTCATATATTCGCTCGCATGGTAGGTCTTCCGACCGGCTCCGCCGACGGTCGCGGGTCGGCCCGCTTCATCCCACCTGAATGATTCGGCGATTCTCCCCTACATTCCAATCAAAAATCAAGCGGCCCCGACAACGGGGATCCCATCTTGTATGAGTTGAACAACCCTATCTTGCATCGTAGGCGTCCATTTTCGGACCACGCCCAGCGCCGCCGAGGCGTCCAGCGAGTGCCGAACGCCGTCGAGTTCTTCCGTCATCGCGAGCACCTCGGAGCCGCTCTGGAGTTCCCCGGCCCAGGCGCGCACGCCCGCCAGGGCCGTCGGGCGGAGTTCCTCGACCTCGTGCGCCAGTTCCTCGTGGATCTTCTCGCCCGGCCGGACGCCGGTGAACATGATCCGCACACACGGCAGACCGCTGCTCGACGCCGACGGGCGATCCTCATAAGCCGCGCTCAGCCCGTGGGCCCCGACGAACCGCTCCGCGAGTTCGACGATCCGCACCGGCTCACCCATATCGAGGACGAATACATCCGCCCCCGAGGCCTCCGCTTCGTTCAGCCCCGCCGATTGCACCACGAGCGCCGCCGCCTCCGGGATGGTCATGAAATACCGCGTCATCTCGGGGTCCGTGATCGTCACCGGCCCGCCCGCTGCGATCTGGTTCGCCCAGACCGTCAGCACGCTCCCCGACGAACCAAGCACATTCCCGAAGCGCACCATCGAGCACCGGGTCCGCCCCCGGCCGTTGAGCGACCGCACGTACAACTCCGCGAACCGTTTGGTCGCCCCCATCACCGAAGACGGGTTCACGGCCTTGTCCGTGGAGATCAGCACGAATCGCTCGGCGCCGAACTCGGCCGCCGCGTCCGCGACCGACTTGGTCCCGAAGACATTGTTATTTACCGCGTGGGCCGGGTGGTCCTCCATCATCGGGACGTGCTTGTGGGCCGCGGCGTGAAAGACAACTTCGGGCCTGCGCCCGGCGAACAATGCCCGCGTCGCCCGCTCGTCGACCACGTCGTGCAGGATCGCCCGCCGATCGAGCGACGGGAACGCCGAGGCAATCTCGCGGTCGATCTCGAAGAGCGCGTTCTCGGACCTCTCGATCAGCAGCATTTCCGCGGGTTCATAAGCCGCGACGATTCGGCAGAGTTCCGACCCGATGCTCCCGCCCGCCCCGGTCACCGCGACCCGTCGGCCCGCGACCGCACGCCGCGCCAGCCTCGCGTCAATCTCCCGCGCCGGCCTTCCCACTAGCCCCGCCAGATCCCGCCTGCCCCCCGCTCTCGATCCCTCGGCTCCGACGCCTGCATACAAAGCATCCTGGATCGGCGGATGCTCGATCACCAGCACGCCCAGCGCCTCGAGCGACCGCCGGACGCGCTCCGACGCCGCACGCATAGCCGCCGGCAGCGTCACGACCGCGGCGTCGAACCCGTACCGCGCGTGCAGCACCGGCAGGTCGGCCTCGGCGCCGAGCAGAACCGCGGCTGAATCAACCCGGCCCGTCTCCAACCCGTTCTCACCGATCAGAACGATCCCGCGCACGATCGCCCCGCCGGCAAGCCCGGCGATCATCGCCGCAACCGGCGCAGCGGTCTCGGCAAGCCCGACCACCACAACCTGCCTCACGGCCCGGCTCGCGCGCGGTTCTGATTTCTCTCTGTTCACCGTCCTGCTATCGGCTCCCGGACCCGGTTTCTGTCCGAGAATCCTCGCACCGTCCCCCCGGGCGTCGCGTCACAACCACCCCCCGGGTTGCACAGCCCGCCCCGCCGAACAACGATGGACGCATGAACGCCGCCAGAAGCGCCGTCGCCCGCGCCGCCTTCGCCGCAGTCGCCGCAGTCGCCGCGTCGCTGTCGATCGGCTGCGCGACAACTCCCCGTCACAGCGGCGCGCTCACAGCGGACGAATCCGCCGCGCTCGCCGCCGTGCAGTCGCTCTTCGACGCGATCGAGACGAAGGACTCCGCCGCGATCGCCGCCCTCGTCGAGGACGCCGCGACGGTGACGGCCCTGCGCGACACGCCCGCCGGGTGGACCCGAACGACCAGCACGCGCGAGCAGTTCGCCGCGGGGATCACCCGTTCGCGGTCGGCGTTGCGCGAGACGATGACCTCGCCGCGCGTCTTCGTCGACGGCCCGCTCGCCGTGGTCTGGACGCCGTACGACTTCTTCATCGACGGCGCCGCTTCGCACAGCGGGATCGACGCGATCATCCTCATCCGCGACGACGCCGGCGCCTGGCGCCTGCACTCGATCGCGTACACATCCAAACCCGCGACACCGGGCTGAACTTTAGAACTCCGCCTCATCAGTTAGGGTATGCTCGGGACCATGTCGGAGCGTGGCCGCATCGTGATCGCGGGAGGGTCGGGATTTCTAGGAACCGGCCTCGCTGAGCACCTGATAAACATAGGTTATGAAGTCGTTATCCTCACCCGTCGGGCGGGCGCGCCGCCGCGCGGATGGCGCACCGTGCGATGGGACGGGCGGAACGCCGGCGAGTGGACGAGTTGTATCGACGGAGCCGCCGCGGTCGTCAATCTCTGCGGCCGATCCGTGGATTGTGTAAAAACCCCCGATCATTGCGACGAAATCCTTCGTTCACGCATCGAGCCGACACGGGCGCTCGGGCATGCATTCTGTGCCGCGATCACACCTCCCCCCGTCTGGGTTCAGATGAGCACCGCGCATATCTACGGCGATCCGCCGGAAGAACTCTGCGACGAAAACTCCGCGTTCGGGTACGGGCTGGCGCCGACCGTCGGCATGGCGTGGGAGCGCACACTCGATGAGAGCGCTCCGCCCGGCGTGCGGACAGTAGTGCTGCGCACTAGTTTCGTGCTCGGCCGTCACGGCGGCGCGCTCCGACGACTGGCGTCGCTCGCGCGGTGGGGCCTCGGCGGGACGATCGGCCACGGCCGGCAGGGAATGAGCTGGATCCACGAACGCGATCTCAACCGGATCTTCGAACGCGCGATCACCGATACAAGCATGTCCGGCGCGTACATCGCCGCATCGCCGCATCCGGTCTCGAACGCGGAATTCATGCGGGCGCTTCGCACGACTCTCCGCCGCCCGCTCGGCCTGCCCGCGGCCGCGCCGATGGTGAAACTCGGCGCAAGATTCGTGCTGCACACCGATCCCGATCTAGCGCTCTACGGCAGATACGTCGTCCCGACGAGGCTCATCAACATTGGTTTTAAGTTCGATTTCCCGACGATCGGCCCGGCGCTGAGCGATCTGCTCGCGGGGCCGACGAGCCAACACACCGCACGAGGAACCTAGTAATGAGCCGGTCACCGCACGAGCAAGCCTGGCCGGGTGTAGTTGTCAATCTTCTCGGCAAGTTCGCGTTGTTCGACGAGCGATGGTCGCCGCGCGTCGTCGGCGTGCTCAACGGGCAACTCGTCAAAATCGCAAAGATCCGGGGCGAGTTCGTCTGGCACGCCCATCCCGATGAAGATGAGTTGTTCTTCGTCGTCCGCGGCGCGCTGACGCTGCGCCTGCGCGAACAGCAAGGCGAGCGCGAAGTGATCGTCGGCGAGGGCGAGTTCTTCATCGTGCCCCGCGGCGTCGAGCACCTCCCCGCCGCGACCGCCGAGTGCTGGGTCATGCTCTTCGAACCCGCACACACAGCCCACACCGGCGACGCCCCCAGCGATCGCGCCGTCGCTGCCGACGCCCAGCCGCGAATCTAACTCGAACCGGCCACAACTCTTGGACGTGTCCCGCCGGCGCTGACGACGCCGTGCGCGTGCTTGAGTAGGCGCTTTTCGCACGTTCGGCTTTCACTCGGCGATTTGCAGTTAACGCGCCCGCACGCTTGACTCTCCGCAAATCCCCTGCGTCCGATCGATCCCGCGCACACCCCCGAGGCACGGAAGCCATGCTCATCCCCACAATCGCGTTCGCAATAATCGCCGCGGACGTCAACCGCGACGGGATCGTCAACATGATGGACGGCCTGCAGGTCCTGTCCACGAATCATTATGATCGTAGTAAAGATGTAAACAGCGACGGCGTCGTAGATCACCGAGATTTCGTCGCCGTCCTCGATGTGTACCGCTCCGGATGGGGCGTCCACGACACCGGCGACCGCCGACCCTGGATCATCATGCCCGGCGAGGCGAAGCGCGTCGGCCCGTCGCCGTTCCCCGGTCGGCGCCGACTTACATTCCTCGACGATCGAGGCTACGAAGTCGCCATCGACTTTGTCGCGCTCGGGACGCAAGCCGTCCAGACCCCCGAAGCAGACCAGTCGCCTTGATCCCGAGCGCGATCGCCGCGATCATGCCGACATGACAATGCTCACGCCTCCTGTCCAGACGCTCGCGTCGCTCATCGTGATCGCGCTGACGCTCCTGCTCGCTGGCTGCGCCGCGACGGGCGCCGGCCGCGCCGGTTCGCACGCCGACCCCGCGAACGTCGCGCGTGAGATCGCCGAACTCCACACGTTTTTTCAGGATTGGTTCCGCGGCGTGATCCCAGAGACCGACGCCGCGTTCGCACGGTTCGAGCGAGCGATGGCGCCCGGATTTGTGATCGTCACGCCCGACGGTCGCGCGCTCGACCGCGCGACGATCCTCGGCGCGGTCCGCCGCGGCTACGGGCGCGACAAGTCCGCGCGGGTGTGGGTCGATGATGCGCGCGTCCTGCAGCGTCTTCTTGCTGGCGACGAGGAACGTCACCGTGTTCTCGGCCGCGATGCGCTGGCGCTCGGCCTCCTCGGCCGCGAGGCGGGCCTCCTCGACCTCGGCCTCCTTCGTCTCGATGTCGGCCTTCGCCGTATCGAGCTCCTCGGTGGTCGTG
>CAZTEE010000114.1:0-2445 GCA_964611775.1 uncultured Phycisphaeraceae bacterium
TCGAACCCCCGTCTGATGCGCCGATCGATCCGAAAAAACTCCGCGCGTTCAAGGACCGCCGGGAGGTAATGCTGGCGCTCGATTCCGGCGCGGTTCGGCTGCACGACCGTGTCCGCGTCCGGCTTCACGGATTCAGCGAGCAAGCCCTCAAGGAGAACGGCGCGGTCGAGCCGCTCCCCGCCAACCGGACCATTGTGACGACGGTCGGCCGGGTGGTGTTCTCGGACATCCTGCCCGCGGGGATGCCGTTCTACAACTGCGCGCTCGGCAAGAAAGGCGCCGCCCGCGTCATCGACGACTGCCACGTGTACTGCGGCCGGGCCAAGACGATCGACCTGCTCGACTCGATCAAAGCCATCGGGTTCGAGCAGTCCACGCTCGCCGGCCTGTCCTTCGGCATAAACGACCTGCGAATCCCCGAGGCCAAGGCTCAACTGATCGCCGACGCTCAGAAGCGTGTAGAGCGCATCGAGAAGAACTACGACCGCGGCATCATCACGGAACGCGAGCGCTACAACCAACTCCTCGACATCTGGGCCCACTGCCGCGAACAGATCACAAAGAAACTCGTCGAGACGCTCAAAAACGACAGGCGCGATCCCGTCACCGGCGCCTACACGTCGATCGAGAACAAGGAAGGCTCGCCGTATCTCAACCCCGTCTACCTCATGGCGGACTCGGGCGCACGCGGCAATGTAAGCCAGATGCAGCAGCTCGCCGGCATGCGCGGTCTGATGGCCAAGCCCTCGGGCGAGATCATCGAGACCCCCATCCGCGCTAACTTCCGTGAAGGCCTGAACGTCCTCGAATATTTCTCCTCGACGCACGGCGCCCGCAAAGGTCTCGCCGACACCGCCCTCAAAACCGCCGACTCCGGCTACCTCACTCGCAAACTCTGCGACGTCGCGCAATCCACCATCATCAACGAGGAAGACTGCGGCGCGATCGGCGGCGTTACAAAGCGCGCCATCTACAAAGGCGAAGAGATCGACGTCCCCCTCCGCGAGCAGATTCTCGGCCGCGTCTCTGTGCAGACCATCGCAAACCCCGTCACCGACGAGATCATCGTCGAACGCAACGGCATGATCACCGCAGAGGCGGCGAAAAAGATCGAGTCTCTCGGCATCGAGGGCGTACTCGTTCGATCCCCGCTGACCTGCCAGTCCGAGCGCGGCATCTGCGTCAGTTGCTACGGGATGGACATGTCCATCGGCGACCCCGTAGAAGTGGGCATGGCCGTCGGCATCATCGCCGCACAATCGATCGGCGAGCCGGGCACGCAGCTCACGATGCGCACGTTCCACACCGGCGGGATCGCGACGACCAAACTCGTCGAGACCGGCGTCCGCGCCCAGCAGGGCGGCGTCGTCGAACTCCGCGACTGCAACGAGGTCGCCGTCGCCGACGACGACGGCAAACAGGTTCTCGTAGCGCTCAAGCGCACGGGCGAGATCGCGCTGCTCGACGCGAAGGGCCGCGAACTCGAAAAATATAAGGTTCCCTACGCGTCTCACGTCCTCGTTCAACCCGGATCGACCGTGAAAACCGGCGAGCAACTCCTCTCGTGGGATCCGCACCGCGTGCCGATCCTCGCGGAAAAAACCGGCGTCGCACGCTTCATAGACATCGAGATCGGTGAAACCGTCCGCGAGGAGGACGCCGGTCGCGGCCAGTCCGCCCTCGTCGTAATCGAGCACAAAGGCGAGATGCACCCGCAGATCGTCATCGAAGACAAGGACGGCAAGATCCTCGACTTCCACTTCCTGCCCGCCAAAGCGCGCATCGAGGTCGCCAACGGCGCGGAGATCACCGCCGGCGCCATGCTCGCACGCCAGCCACGCTCCGCGTCGGGTTCGCAGGACATCGTCGGCGGCCTCCCTCGCGTCACCGAGATCTTCGAGGCCCGCAAACCCAAAGACCCCGCCGTCCTCGCAGAGATCTCCGGCGTGATCGAACTCCTCTCCGATAAACGCAAGGGCAAGATGACCATCCGCGTCATCACCGACGCCGGCATCGAGAAGGATCACCACGTCCCGCAGGACCGCCAGCTCCTCGTCCACGCCGGCGATAATGTCATCGCGGGCGATCCGCTGATCGACGGCCCGCTCGTCCCGCACGACATCCTGCGCATCAAGGGCGAAGAAGCCCTCTACACCTACATGCTCGACGAGGTGCAGAACGTCTACCGCGCCCAGGGCGTGCCTATCAATGACAAGCACATCGAGGTCATCGTTTCCCAGATGCTCCGCTAGGTGCGTGTCGAAGGCACTGGTGACACCGATTTCCTCCCGCAGGACATCGTGGACAAGCAGGCGTTCCGGCGGGCTAATATCCGCGCCGGCCAGATGGGCCGGGTGACCGACGCCGGCGGGACCACCCTCGCCGTCGGCGCGCTCGTGACCAAAGAAGAACTCAAGGAAGCAAACGCCAAGGCCGAAGCCGAGG
>CAZTEE010000114.1:2455-5674 GCA_964611775.1 uncultured Phycisphaeraceae bacterium
TCATGCTGAAGCGCAAGCTCAAAGTGAGTCTTAATCCTTGTTTTGATGGAAGTAGCCCGTAGGCTCGCAGAAGAAGCAGAAGAACCCAAGGAAGCAAACGCCAAGTCCGACCTCGACGGCCTCGAACCCGCCAAAGCCAAGAAATCCAAGCCCGCCACCGGGCGGACGCTGCTGCTCGGCATCACAAAAGCGTCGCTGCAGTCGGAGTCGTTCCTGTCGGGCGCTTCGTTCCAGGAAACAACAAAGGTTCTGACCGAGGCGGCACTCCGAGGAGCCGAGGACGAACTCATCGGCCTCAAGGAGAACGTGCTGCTCGGGCACCTCATCCCCGCGGGCACCGGGTTCCGCGATTACCAGCGCATCCGGGTCAAGAAGCTCGCCGAGCCGGTCGTCACGGCCGAGATCGACGAGCATGCGATGCTCGCCGAGGCCCGACGCCGGGCCGAGTCCCTCGGCGCCCGCTCGGACGAGCCGACCAAGCTCCCGATCGAGCTCGGCGACGCGCTCATCGGCGAATCCACCACTGTCAGCAACGAGTGAAGCAGCGCCGCGTCTCGCAGCGCCCTGTGAAAATAACTATAAAGCCCGGGGGTCCGATCCCCGGGCTTTCTTAATGCAAGAGTCCGCGACGCTGCGCCGAGTTATCGCCCGAAGAAACGCTTTATCCCGTGCACGGTCACGGCCCGCCCGATCGCGGCGATCGCGTCGGTGAGAGGGATCTCCTTCGGACACACCTTGACGCAGTTCTGCGCGTTGCCGCAATCGGACACGCCGCCGGCGCCGAGCATCACGTCGAGCCGATCCCCCGCGAGTGTCCCCGCGGTCTCGTGCTTATTGAAGAGGAGCGTCTGCCCGATCGCGTTGGCGCCGACGAACGCGGTGTCCCACGCGGCTTCGTCGGATTCGAGATTGAACTGCGGGCAAGCCTCGAGGCAGCACCCGCAAGACATGCACGTCGAATAGACGTAGCGCTCCTGCTGATCCTTCGGCACTTCGCGCGGGCCGGCGCCGAGCGCGTATAGCCCGTCGATCGGCGCCCACGCCTTGAGCCGTTTGAGAGTGTGGAACATCCGCGACCGGTCCACATAAAGGTCGCGGATTACGGGGAACTTGCTCATCGGTTCGAGGGTTACGGTGTCCCCGTCGTTGGGGGCGAGCGTGTCGATCAGGGCGCTGCACGATTGGCGTGCCCGGCCGTTGACGACCATCGTGCAGGCGCCGCAGACCTCTTCGAGGCATCCCGAATCCCACGCGACGGGCGTGGTCGCCTCGCCGGTGATCGTGACGGGGTTCGCCGCGACGCGCTGCAGGCACGCGAGGATGTTCGCGCCCTCGCCGAGCGCGACTTCGACGCCGAACATCTCCCAGCGTGAGGGCTTGCCGGGGCCGTCGCAGCGTTTGATGCGGAACCTGACCGTGCGCCTGGCGCCGAGTTCCCGCGTCCGGCTCTGTCCGTTGCTCGTGTGGGCGGTCATCGTGTGTCTCTCAGATATAAGTATTCGATCCGATCAGGACGCGGCGGCGGCCTCGGCCTGCTTCGCCGGCTTCGCGGGCGCCGGCTCCGTCTTGCCGTACGTCCGCGGACGGGGCTTGACCATCGGCGCGATCACCTCGCGGAACGTGATCCGCGGCGTGTCCGTCGTGCGGTCGTACTCCGCGATCGTCGTCTTCCAGAAGTTGTCATCGTTGCGGTCGGGATAGTCGAGACGATAGTGCGACCCACGGCTCTCCTTGCGTTCGATCCCGCCGACGATGATCACCTCCGCGAGCCGGAGCATGTCCGTCAGCCCGCGCGTGAACGCGAGGTTCTGATTCGTCCACAGCGAGGCGTCGGCGAGCGAAGCCCGGCCGCAACGGTCCTTGAGTTCGCGGATCTTTTCGAGCGCTTTATCCAGTCTTTCGCCGGTTTTTACAACAGTCGACGCTTCTGTCATCTCGTCGCCGAGTTCGCGTGCGATGATGTACGGGTTGACCTCGGGCGCCGGGACGCCGCGCGAAGCCCGGCCGCGGAGTTCGTCGTTGCGGGCGTTTTCTTCCTCGGCGGCGGCTTCGAATAGGCGAGCGTCGAGGGATTCGGGCGCGGGCGCCTCGTCGCGTGCGGAGTTGGCGATCCCGACCCCGGCGAACAGGCCGTCGAAGATGCAGGAGAGGAGGGCGTTGGCGCCGAGCCGCGTCGCGCCGTGGTGCGCGAAGTTGACCTCGCCGAGCGCGTACAGACCCGGGATGTTGGTCTGCATCGTGTTGGTCGCGCCGAGTTTCAGGCCGGTGACGCGGTCGCGCCCGGAATCGCGGTCCGTTACGGGGTCGGCGGCGCGTTCCTCAGCGGTGAACGTCGTCCACAGGCCGCCCATCGTGTAGTGCATCGCGGGGAAGATCTTCATCGGGACATCGCGCGGGTCTTCTCCCGCGAACTTCTCGTAGATCTCGAGGATGCCCTTGAGTTTGAGGTCTAGTTCCTCGCGCGACATGTGCGTGAGATCGAGGTAGACCATGCGGTCCCCGCCGAGGCCCATGCCCATGTTCACGCATACATCGAAGATCTCCCGGCTGGCGATGTCGCGCGGGACGAGATTGCCGTACTTGGGGTAGCGCTCTTCGAGGAAGTACCAGCGCTCGTCGGGCGGGATCTGCGACGGGTGTCGGGTGTCGCCTTTTTTGCGGGGAACCCAGACCCGGCCGCCCTCGCCGCGGGCGGACTCGGACATAAGTCGGCACTTGTCGGCGCCGGGGATCGCGGTTGGGTGGACCTGGATCATCTCCCCGTTGGCGTACCACGCGCCGGCGGTGTAACAGCGCGCGGCGGCGGCGCCGGTGCACGAGACGGAGTTCGTACTCTTACCAAAGATAAGCCCGCACCCGCCCGTAGCGATCGCCACCGCAGCGGCGCGGAACGAGCGGACCTGCATCGTGCGGAGATCCTGCGCGACTATGCCGACGCAGCGCGACACGCCGTCAACTTCTGTGAGGATCGGGCGGAGGAACTCCCAGTGCTCGTACTTCGTGACTTTCCCATCGACTTCGGCGCGGCGAACCTGCTCGTCGAGCGCGTAGAGAAGTTGCTGCCCGGTCGTCGCGCCGGCGAAGTGAGTTCGTTTGAACAGTGAACCGCCGAAGAGGCGCAGGTCGAGGAACCCTTCGTGCGTGCGGTTGAATGGGACGCCCGCGCGGTCAAGCAGATCGATGATCCTCGGAGCCCAGTGCGTCATCTCATAGACGGGC
>CAZTEE010000115.1:0-5665 GCA_964611775.1 uncultured Phycisphaeraceae bacterium
CGCCGAACATATGGGCCGAGGCCCCGGTCGCCGCGGTCAGAGCCGCTAGTAGTGCGGCGACACATGCCGATGATCGGCGTGCTGCGACCATGCGGACGATGCCGATGTCGCCAAGACCGCGGTTCTGCGATTCATTCATTTCGACATTCCTTTCTAACCATTTCGGTTGCGGCTGTGCCGATCAGGCGTGCGGCTCGGCCCCGGGCGGCGCCGGTGCATGATCCTTACAAACACAGCCGTTCGACGGGTCGGATGCCTCTCACGCGGGGATTAATACCACGGCCACTCACCGATCCGATGCCCGCCGCTGTTCACATTAAGCCCCAATTCTGATAAAATGTACTTAATCGATACTGCGGCGACAATATATTATTGAAGCGATATACAGGATAATAAAGTCTTGTTAGCCCAGTGTTACGGGTTGGTTATTGCCGCAGCAGACCGAGCGTATCCCGTCATCCCTCCGGCCTGCTCAACCTCGCCGTGCGCGTGCCGCGTTCCGGCGAACCTCCCCAACGGGGTCTCTAACACGGCGCCGCGGCGATGCAGGAAAGAGTGTCGCGGTGCGCGCTCAGCCCAGCCGCCGCACCCGCCGCACCCGCCGCACCCGAGTCCCGCGCAGCCGCCTCGGCGGATCGCCGACGGGAATGCCGACGCGATAGTCCAAATTCCGCTCTTGATCACCGTGAGCGGGGCTATACCCCGGGTCGGCGTGAATTTATAGGGTCAGCATTCACCTCGCCTGCCCCAGAACCACTCCGAGCCGGCTCGCGGCTGTGAACCCGCGAGATTCTTCGACACTTTATCCCGCAAATGTGGTACGCTCTCGGTTCCCGGGGGCCGGGTCGGTCGCACGCCGATCCGGGCGGGAGTCAGCACAGCGGTCCGCCAGACCAGGAGTCTCTCCATCATGAACCGTTTTCTTTGCGCCTGCCGCGCGTCGGCTGTTGTTGCATCTATAGCAACATTAGGAGTCGCCGCCCGGGATGCGTCCGCGAGCGTCCTCATCTCCTTCACCGGGCTTAACCTCGTCTACGACGGCCAGTCGATCCGCGACGCCGGCTCTCCACTCGGCGGTTTCGCCGACCCCGCCGATGCCGACCCGCTCGGTTCCGTCGATTTCTTCTTCAATAACATGGTGGTCGCCGGCTTCTCCGCGAACATCTCGATCGACGTCTTCATCCCCGGCGTCACCAACATCCCCTTCGTGCAGAACTCCGCGCACAACCTCGTCACCACCGGCGACACTCCCGGCTTCATCGACCTCCTCATCGGAACTTCACCCCTAGCCTCGGAGTTCCTGCTCCTCCGTGTCGAACAGGTCAGCCTCACATTCCTCGATATCGCCGGCCAGGCACAGTTCCTGTTCTCCGGCGCCGTGGCTTCGATCGACGGCCAGAGCCTTCCGTTCGGCCTCGAACTGCTCGAACCAGCCATCGTCTCATTCTCCGTCCAGATAGACCCCGGCTCGCTGACAACCGCCGGCGGCTTCGTCACCGGCTTCACCGCCTCCGGGACCGGCGAGATCAGTCAAGGCAGCGTCATCCCCACCCCAGGACCCACCGCAGCGCTGACGTTCCTCGGCGCCGCCGCCATCGCCAGGCGCCGACGCTGACGCCTGTCCGACTGGTGGAATCAGCCAGCGCTAGCTCCCCGTCTTGGTGTTATCTTCATGAACTCATGCTTCGTGCGATCCTCACGATCTACGCGGTGTCCGTCGCCTACTCCGTAGTGCGCTATGTCGTCTTCGCGCCGAAGAACATCGAAAACCTGCCTGTTTTCGTGGTCAACAAAGGCGTTTCTATGGCCGCCGCCTTGTGCTTCGCCGCGGGCTTCTACCACGCCTGGCGAAAATCACACGGCGTCCGATCCGCCGCCGATCCCGCGACGTGGTTCCGCGCGGGCGTCTTCGGCGTCGTCTGGCATATCCCAATATCGCTCGCGATCCTCAACCCGGCCTATTTCGGCGAATTCTTCCGCGACGCGACCGATCCCGCCGACCCGCCACGCATGACGTTCGCCGGGGAGATGGTCTTCCTGTTCGGCGGACTCGCCGCGGCTCTTATATTCCTTTCGCTCCGCTCCGGCGTCTCAGCGCGAGGCCGCCGTCTGATTTCAGTCGCCGCCATGGCCGCGCTCGCTTTGCACATACTCTCCATGGGCTACAGCCGAGGCCTGAACATCAACGCCGGCCACGCCTACCTGCCCCCGATGTGGCTCCTCAGCGCGATCGCAGCGCTGCTGGCGATGTGGTGGGCCGCCACGCCAGTTCACCGCAGCGACGAAAAGACCGACAGGTGATTATTCTAAACTTATTTTCTACCTGATACGGCTTCACATGCTCGCCGCGATCTGCACGCCGTTCCACGCCGATCCTTTGAGCAGTTGATCGCCCGCCGCGATGAGACTGACCACGCGGTGCTCGCCGTCCGCCCCGGCCGTCGGATCAGCCGGCTTCACACGCCCGGCGAGCACGACGCATCGGCCCGTCGCCGCCAGCGACGTCGGCGCCGGCGAACTCGAATCAGTAAGTTCGACGCCTTCCATCGCACGCACCGCGTTCTCGATCTCAGCGATCGTCGCAGCCGAACGCAACACGAGACGCAGCGCGACCGTGTGAGTGCGGAACACCGGCACACGCACGCAAGTCGCCTCGACCGCGAGCGAGTCATCCTTCCACATGCGTCTGCTCTCGCGCGCGATCTTAACTTCCTCGCCGCTCGCGCGCGAGCCGGGCGCGAGCGCGGATTCGTGCGGGAAGACGTTGAAAGCCGCCGGGACCGGGAAGTGTCCCGCCGCGGGTTCGCCGCTCGCCAGCGCAGCCCTGCACTCGCGCTCAAGCCCCACGAGCGCCGCCAGCCCCGCGCCCGAAGCAGCCTGATACGACACAACTCCCATCGATTCCAGTCCGAACTCGCGCCGGATCGCGTTCGCCGGCATCATTGCGATCGTCGTTGTGCAGTTCGGCGACGCGACGAGTCGCGCGCCTTCCAAATCACTCCCATTGATCTCCGGTATCACCAGCGGCACAACCGGGTCCATCCTGAACGCCGACGAGTGATCGACAACAAAAACGCCGCGATCGACCAGACTCGGAGCCAGTTCGCGCGACAACACCGCGTCGAGCGCCAGAATCGCCGCATCGCACGACGCGATCGCATCGCTATTTGTCGCGCCGACCATCCAGCGCACACCATCAACTTCGATCTCGCGTCCCGCCGATCTTTCCGACGCGAACACACGAACAGACTCGGGGGGCACACCCGCTTCGACGAAGAGCGAAAGCGTCTCCAGCCCGACCGCGCCCGTCCCGCCGACGATAGCGACAGACCGCCCGCGCATCCGAGCGCCGAGCCACACTCGCTGCGAATCCGTCATGCGACGCCCTTGACGCACGCCGTATGTCATACCGATGGCCGACGAACTTGTCACAGTTTGTAAGGTCATGTTTACTCGTTCGCATCGCTTCCCGCATCGACGGCGAATCGTTGTTCGCGCTCTTCGTCGATTCGGCGTGAGAGGATATCCAGCCCGAGATTCCCCGTCCCGCCGAGCGAAACACGTTCACGCACGCTACGTTCCGCATCTGCGTCGGAAAGCGATCCGAGCCGCTCCGCGACCGCTCGGTACGCATCGCGGAACGGCATGCCGCCCGCCGCAAGCCGCACGGCCTCATCCGTCGCCAGCATCGCCGGCTCGATCGCAGAAAGCATCCTCGCGCGATCGCACTCAAGATCACGAATCAGCGGCGGCACGAGCGTCATCGCCGATACTACGGCCTCGAACGCCGCGATCACCGGCGCCTTGGTGCTCTGATAATCGCGGTGATAACCGCTCGGCAGCGAAACAATCTGCATGAGTTCCGCGATCCGCCCGCCTACCTCAGCGGCGATTGTGCGCAGCAACTCCGCCAGGTCAGGGTTGCGCTTGTTCGGCATGATGGACGATCCCGTCGTCGCGCGAACCGGCAGCCGCACAAAGCCGAACTCCTGCGATGCGAATAGCGAGAGATCCCACGCGAGCCGCCGAACCGTCTGAGCAACCTGCCACAACGCCGCGAGCGCCTGTACGTCATGCGTTCCGCGACATGCCTGCGCGTGCATCGGGTTGACGACGATGCGTGCGAAGTTGAGTTCATCAGCAACCTCATCGCGCGGCAGATCAAGATTCACGCCGTACCCCGCCGCAGTCCCGAGCGGACACGCGTCGAGCCACTCCGCTGTCAGCCTTAGAAGCGTAGCGCCCTCTAAAAAAGACTCCGCGAACGAAGCCATCCACAGCCCTGCAGTCGATGGGACGGCACGCTGGAGGTGCGTGTAGCCCGGCATGACGACGAGCTCCAGATCACGCGCTCGTTCGAGCGCCGCCGACGCGGCATCGAGCGCGAGCGCATGAACACGTGACAGTTCCGTTCGCATATACAGCGCCATCGCGACGAGCACTTGATCGTTTCGGCTGCGTCCGAGATGCACTCGCCCGCCCGCGGAGCCGAGACGTTCCACCAGACGCGCCTCGATCGCGGAATGCCCGTCCTCGAAGCGATCATTTAGAACAAACACGCCGCGGCGCACGTCGTCTGCGAGCGTGCGCAGTTCGGCGACGATCGCGTCGGCGTCGGTGTCGGAAATCGCACCGATCGACTGCAACCCGTGCACGTGCGAGATCGACGCGCGGATGTCGTGCGGCAACAGCCGGCGATCGAGTTTGATATCGCGCCCGGCCATATAGCGCATCGTCGCGGGGTCAATCTCGGAGCCGGGCTTGTCCCAAAGGGGTGTCGTCACGGGATGATTCCTTCGAGTGTCGGCAAATTAAATACAAGATTCAGATTCTGCATCGCCTGTGTCGCTGCGCCCTTGAGGAGGTTATCGATCGCGCATGCGAATCCGACCCGCCGCGGATCGATCGGATCAACCGCGAACGCGCCGATCGCGGCGCCGGGGTCGCCAGCCAGCATCGCCGGGGTCGGCGCGCCGCGCTCGAGTACTCTGATCAGAGGAGAATCTTGATAATAATCTTTGAATCGCTGCGTGAGATCCGCGACTGTTGTCCCATCACGCAATGTGCACGCCGCGGTAATCACGAGACCTCTGAAAAACTCTCCGACTAACGGCGTGAATCGCAGATCAACACCGAGCCGGGACGCCGCCTCACGCTCATGCCCGTGACCGGCGAGCGCGTACGGCAGAACATTATCACGTAGCAGGTCAATGTCGTTCCGTTCACTCGGTGTAGCCCCGGCGCCGCTATGGCCGGATACGCCCGCGCAGAACACCGGCCCGACGATGCTGTCTCGCAGCGGCGTGAGCGCCAGTTGCATCGCTGTTGCATAGCAACCGGGATTCGCGATGCGTCGAGCGCATGTCACGCTGGCGCCGTCGATCTCGGGGATGCAATACGTCCACGCCGGGTCATGCCGATGGTCCGCGCTTATATCGATGAGCACGGCTTCGCCACCAGCCTGTGCATACCGGCCGACGAATTTCGGACCGGCGCCGTTGGCAAGTGCTAAAAAGATCGCTCTCCCGCCTAGTTCTGCGAATAGCGCCGGATCCGGCGCCGAGAACACGTCGTCTCCGGGCCAATCGGGAACGCTGGCACGGATCGGTTCGCCGCCAAGTTCGCTCGACGCGGCGAGCGCGAGCGACAGCCGCGGATGCTGCGC
>CAZTEE010000116.1:0-5654 GCA_964611775.1 uncultured Phycisphaeraceae bacterium
AAGAACGGTCGAGACGAACCCGTGGTTTTATATGTGGGGGCCGGCGTGGGCGGAGCCGGTCGAGGCGGCGCACGCTGAGGCGTCGGCGTATCTCGGGTGCGCGGCGGGCGACGCGGCGATCATTCATAACACGACCGAGGCGTTCGGGATGCTGGCGAACGGGCTTGACATCGGGCCGGGCGACGAGGTGCTGTTAAGTTCGCTGAACCACGCCGGGGCCGGGGACTCGTGGCGATCGGCGGCGGGGGTGCGCGGGTTTACGGTGAGGTCGTTCGAGTTCCCGGCAGCCGACGCGCCGGGGATGTCGGCGGCGGACGTGGCCGGGGTGTACGCGCGAGAGATCCGGGACGCGACGCGGGTCATGGTGCTGCCTCACGTAGATAATATTATAGGAATGCGTCATCCGGTGGCGCAGATCGCGCGGGAGGCGCGGGGTGAAGTTCGTCGCGGTGGACGGGGCGCAGGCGACGGGCGTGCTGGACATCCCGGTTGGTCGGCTGGGGGTTGATTTTTACGCGACGAGTGCGCACAAGGGGCTTCAGGCGCCGAAGGGATTCGGGTTGATGTACGTCGCTGCGGGGATGCGCGAGCATCTGCGGCCGATGACGACGACGTGGGGGAGGTCGCGCTGGGACGCGACGGCCCGGCGTTACACGGATTTCGGCACGCGGAACCTGCCCGGGCTGCTCGCGCTGCGTGACGCTTTCGCGTTTCAGGATGCGCTCGGGCGGGGGCGGATCGAGGCGCACTGCGGGGCGTTGCGCGATCGGCTGCGTGAGAGGGTCGAGGAGGAGGGGCTGTTGTGGCGGTCGCCCCGGGATTTTGGGATGGGGGGTGCGCTGGCGATGGTTGACGTGGGGCGGGCGGCGCCGGACGAGGTGTTTAATGTTATGTGGCGGGAATATGGTTATGTATTGCGGCCGTTCGGCGGCGGGCCGGCGCGCGGGGTGCGCGTATCGGTGCATGCGATGAACTCGATAGAAGAGATCGACGGGTTCGTGAATACTCTCTTGCGTGTGGTGGCGCGACTGAGATGACAGGTGCAGGGGTTAGGGCGTCTTGCGTAAATATGTGCCGGGCCGTCCGTGCCACCGACTTCGGCGGCTCGGGGCTGAAGTCGGTGCTTCGCGGTGAAAACATGCGATCTACCCCCACACCCGGCATCAAGCACCGAGTTCGGAGGGCCGAACTCGGTGGCACGAACGTCGTCGCCTCGCGCGTGGCGAAGTAATAACATTACGCAAGACGCTATAGACGCGGCGCGGTTATATTTAATCAGGGTGTTGAGTTATGATTGTGTGATGCGCATCAGTCCTGGGGAATACATCACTGGTATTTGCGGGGGATGCGCGTCGCCACTTAAAATTTCTGAAACCTGACCATCGCGTTGCTCATGTAAGGCGTCGGATGTGGCGTCGTGATCGCGCAGTCATCAAGTGAAATATTATTCGTCGTCGCGGTCGGCGGCGCGGCAGACGCCTCGGGCGCGCGGGGGGGCGGCGGCGAGGGCGGCGTCGCAGAAATCGATCACGCGGAGCGCGGCGCTCGACCACGAACGATTGCGGGCCTCGTCGAGCAGGACACGGAGCGGGCGTGTGGTGCGGAAGAGCAGGCGGTAGAGCGTGCGGACATCGGTTATTTCGGCGCTCGAGTAGCCGGCGCGGCGCATCCCGACGACGTTTATCCCGGCGATGCGGTTGCCGGCACGGTGGACGATGGAGAACGGGGGGACGTGCTGGCCGGTCCCGGCGCCGCCCTGGAACATGCAGAGTTCGCCGATGTTACAGAACTGATGTACTGCGGCGTGGCCGGAGAGGACGCAGCCGGCGCCGAGATGGACGTGGCCGGAGAGCAGCGCGGAGTTGGCGAGTATGACGCGGTCGCCGACGCGGCAGTTGTGGCCGATGTGGCTGGAGACCATGAGGAAGCAGCCGGAGCCGATGATTGTGGGTCCGGCGGTCCCGGCGCCGCGATGTATGGTTGCGAACTCACGGATAATGTTATTATCGCCGATGGTGAGTGAGCCGGGGTCTTCTTCGGGTTTATAGGCGCGGTCCTGGGGGTCGTCGCCGAGGACGGCGTGGGCGTGGACGGAGTTGTCTGCGCCGAGTGTGGTGTCGCGGACGAGTACGGCGTGCGGTCCGATGGTTGTGCGGTCGCCGATGCGGCAGTCGGGGCCGACGAACGCGCCCGGGCCGATCTCTACGCGGGCGCCGAGGTCAGCGGTGGGGTGGATCGTCGCGGTGGGGTGGACGCTGATTGCGGTCGCGGGCATGCGCGTAGTTTATAGGGAACGGCGGGGCGTGTGGCGTAACCCTAGCTTCGCAGCGCTCAGGTCTAGCGGCTCAATGTATTCACAGTCGCACGAGGATAACCAGTGGCACGGGCAAAGATAGTGGCACGGGCGTCTCGCCCGTGCGCTCGGGGGAGGCACGGCTCTCCGTAGCCGTGCTGTTGAGTCAGGTTCGCACACTGCGCCGAATGCCCTGGGATAAATCCCTGGGCTTTGGATGTGATGCGTGCTACGCGCGCATCAAGACGCAGCACCGGTCGCCCCTCGCGGCGGAATGATCGAGTGATATCACGCGGCGGCGCGGGCGGCTTCGCGGGCTCGGGCGATGACGAGCGCGGTCTCGTCGTCGATCTGGTGCAGCGAGCCGGACTGGCGGTCGAGGGCGCGTGCGAGTTCGCCGACGGCGTGTTCGAGTGAGCGGTGTTGGCGGTGTTCGCGGATCTCGCGGAAGTGTTCGAGGTAGCGGGCGTTGGCGTGGTTCTGGTGTTCGCCGGGCGGGTCGGGGAATGCGGTCTCGAAGCCGTCGGAGTGGATGACGAGGATCTCGTCGGGTTCGAGCCGGAAGGAGACCTCGTTGTACATGCCGTCGTCGAAGACGCCGAGGAGGCAGCCTTCGGTTTCGATGGGGCGGGTTGTTGATTGTGAGATGCGCAGGGGTGGCGGGTGTCCGGCGCCGGCGACTGTGACGACACCTGTGCGTGCGTCGATCACGCCGCAGACGGCGGTTGCGAAGGTCTGCACGCGTCCGGTGCGTTTCATAAGCGAGGAGTTGAGCCGGCGGAGGGATTCTGCGGGTCCGACGATGGAGCCGTCGTCGTCGATGGCGGGCATAGCTTTGGATAGGACCATCGTCATGAGCGCGGCTGGGACGCCGTGGCCGACGGCGTCGGCGACGAAGAAGCCGGTGAGTCTTTCGTCGATGCGCGCGACGTCGTAGATATCGCCGGAGACGTAGCCGCAGGGCCGGAAGAGGACGGCGAATTCGAGCCCTTCGATCGCGGGGAGGGAGCGGGGGATGAACTGTCTTTGTACGTGGGCGGCGAGTTGGAGTTCTTCCTGGAGGCGGTCCATCTGGTCCTGCAGCCCGCCGTGGAACCGGCGGACGGTGCGGAGTTCGTCGAGTAGGGCGACGACGGCGGGCTGTCGGGCGGCGAGGGCGTGGAGCGCGCTTGCGACGGCGGCGGGGTCGGCGGCGTCGGGCATGACGATGACGCGGTCGGACGCGAGATCGTCGTAATGTGATGAATCGGCGGGTATGAGGACGACGGCGGGGGTCATGCGGGCGTCGAGGAGGTCGATGAGTTTGAGCACGCCGGCACGGGTGGCGGTTTCGTCGTCGGCGAGCAGGAGGACGGCGGAACCGGTGACGGCGTGGGGTTCGCAGAGGGCGTCGGCGAGGTCTACGGGTTCGTACGCGATCGGGCGCGACGCGGCGGGCCAGTGGTCGGCGTAGCGGTCCCAGCGGCGGCGGAGTTCGGGCGCGGCGTCGGCGAGGGCGATAAGCGTGACGGTCGGGCCTGGCATAACTCCCCCGGACCAGCGCGGCGGGCGACGCGGTACGCCGGTGTATCGGCCGAGAAAGACGCGGACTTGAAGCGGGGGCAATCGGTGATTGCGATCGCCACGGCGCCGAAACGACTTGCGTGATGGCGCCGTCCGCAAGTTCCGGCGGGTTAATGTGCCACCGAGTTCGGTCGCCGAACTCGGTGCTTCACGCCGGGTGCGCATGATCGGCGGCGTGTATGTGCGCGAAGCACCGACTTCGGCGCCGAGCCGCCGAAGTCGGTGGCACGGCTGTCGCTGAATATAGTTATTTAATACTCGTTAGCGGCGTGTTGATTCGTCGATGGCGTGCGCGAGTCGCCAGCAGTCATGGAATGTTGTGTAGGCGGGCGATGGTGCGGCGCGGATGACTTCGGGTTCGCGGAAATCGCAGACGACGCCTCGGCGGCGGAGCGCGTCGAGGGTGTTACGGGAGGCGCCGGGGACGATGAAAGAGATTTGGGCGCCGCGCTGCTCGGGTGAGGAAGGTGTAAGGATCTGAATACGAGCAGAGACTCCGGAGAGGAGCAGGCGCTCGAGGTAGCCGGTCAGGCGGACGGAGCGTTCGCGGAGGCTGTCGAATCCGATCTCGTCGAATAAGGCGAGCGACGCGGCGAGCGGCGCGGTCGAGAGGATTGGCGCGTTGCTCATCTGCCACGCGGCGGCGTCGGGGGCGGGAATGAAGTCGGGGGGCATGCGGAAGCGGTCGGCGGGGTCGTGCCCCCACCAGCCTTCGAGTCGTGGGAGGCGCGAGCCGAGATCGCCGAGGTGCCGCGCGTGGATGAATGCGCCCGCGACGGCGGCGGGTCCGGCATTGAGATATTTGTAAGAACACCAGACGGCGAAGTCGGCGTCCCAGTCATGCAGGCGCAGGGGGACGTTGCCGACGGCGTGGGCGAGATCCCATCCGACGGCGGCGCCGACGGACCGGGCCGCGGCGGAGAGGCGCTGCATGTCGAAGAACTCGCCGGTTAGATAGTTGACCCCGCCGAGCATGAGGAGCGCGACTGAGGGCCCTTCGCGTTCGAGCGTTGATTCGATGTCCTGGGTGCGGAGGGTGTGCTCGCCGGGGCGTGGTCGGAGGCGGACGACGGCGCGGTCGGGGTCGAGGCCGTGCCAGCGCGCCTGGCTGCGGACGGCGTAGGAGTCGGAGGGGAAGGCGGCGTCCTCGATAATAATTTTATATCTCTCGGGAGTGGGGCGGTAGAAAGACGCCATCAGGAGGTGGAGATTGACTGTTGTAGAGTTCATGATGGCGACCTCGGCGGGTGACGCGCCGACGAGGCGTGCGAGCGATCCGCGGAGGCTGTCGGTGTATGTGACCCAGGGTCGCTCGCCGGCGAAGTAGCCCTCGACGCCGAGATCGCGCCAGGCGTCGAGGACCTGCAAGGCGGCGTCGCGTGCGGCGACGGGCATCAGGCCGAGGGAGTTTCCGGTGAAGTAGGCGAGCGGTTCGCCGTCGGCGCCGAGTGGCAGAGCGAACTTGTCGCGCCACGGGGCGCCGGGGTCGGCGCGGTCCAGTTCGCGGGCGCGTGATTGTTCCCGGGCGAGGTCGATGGGTGTGGTGTGCGCTGCGGGCATGGGCGCGATGATACGGCGGCTTGGTGGCGGGATCTCGGCTCGCGTCAGCGCACAGAGGGGTGGGCGAAGAGGCCGGAGATGGGGCGGACGCGGACGGCGCGGAAGACTGCGGCGCCGGCGTTGTCCTGGAGCGAGATCCTGCCTCGTTTCCATGCGTCCGGCCGGGCGGCGTCGTGGACTCGCGTGGGGAGGAGGGTGGCGTCGTGGATGCGCTGGTCGTTGAGCCAGGCATCGAGCC
>CAZTEE010000117.1:0-5624 GCA_964611775.1 uncultured Phycisphaeraceae bacterium
CACAACGCGGGTGACGCGATGAAGGAGTTGGAATATTGGTACGACGTGCCGACGAACGCCGCCGGCCGGCCGTCACCGGCGTGGAGCGACGGAAAGTCCCGCCCGGGCGAAACCCACGATTCGTAATGTTCTTCCCACGGCGCCACGGCGGCGACGATCCCCGGCCAGAGCCGGGCGTGCTCCCAGTGGCTCCCGACACTCATCCAGACACCCGGCCACCACAGAACGGTCAGCGAGCCCGGCGGCGGCGACCCGGGGTACCCCGGCGCCGACCCCGGCGCGGAAAACGGCCAGACCCGGGTCTGATCCGCGTACGCCTGCATGTCGCCGGCGATCGAGCGCGCGTTGGCGAGCGATTGCACCTCGCGCGCCGACGACCGCGTGTTCACGAGCGCGGGCAGCGCCATGGCGAAGAGCACACCGAGCACCCCGAGCGAGACGAGGATCTCGATCAACGTCACGCCGGGCCGAGACGGACACCTCGATGCGCGTTGCCGAGTGCTCATGGCGGCGGCAGCAACGGCATGGAGTCGGCGTGGGACTCGCCGTACGCGCGGATCGCGATCGGGGTCCAAGACCGTGATTTCTCGTCCCACTGGAGGAGCATCGCGACGCGGCCATCGACACGGACAGGCCCGCCCATTTCGAGCGAACCCGCCGGCGATCGGCGGATTTCCCGGCTCCACGTCCGGGCCGGAAGAACGATCTCGTAGACCGGCACGCCCTTGACCGCGCGTTCCGGGATCGATGCTTCGGTCATGCCGTGCCCGATCGGCGCCGGTTCTTGCTCGTGCTGATGGTCGGGGTATGCGCTGCGCTGGCGCACGAGCGATTCACGTGCCGCGACTTCGGCGCCGCGGAGAAAATCGAATTTGAGCGTGAGCGAGTCTTGGTGCGCCGCCTTGGCCGACTCCCATCCCGAGGACGGCGCCAGGCCTCGCTCGGTGATGAACCGGTCGTATGCCTCGATCGTCCCTTCGTCGTACATCACAAAGGCATCGGCGACGATCTCCGCGAGCGCCGCCGCCATCTCCCCGCTCAGTTCCGGGCGGGCGAGCGTCGCATCCCGCACCGCAGCGGCGATGTCGTTCCGATCGACCGGGGCGTAGTTGAACTCGGGGGCGCCGAGATCCGTATTCGGTTGCGGCGGAGGGACCGCCTCACTCCCCACCGATCCCGACGCGCGCGCGCCCGCCCGAGCATCGATCAGAGCACGGGCGCCGAGGTACAGCCCGAGCGTCGCGACAAGTATCCCAACACCGACTCGCACGTGTGATGAACGCAGCGCCGTCATGCCGGAAGCCCTGGGGCCGGCTCGAGATCTCCCGGATCAACTTCGGGCGTAAAGCAGAAAGCGCGAAGACCCGCGATACACCCACCCGGGCCGAGCAAGGGCTCACAGACGCAAAATGATTCCGGTGGGCAGCTGTTCGTCATGAAGATTCGGATCCCTTCGCACCCGGTGACCGAGCAAAAGCAATTCGGGCGTTCGGGATTGCCCTGCTCAACTTGCGAAACCGCCGCCCACGTCAACCCGAGCGCGATGAGTATTCCGATCCCCGTGGCTGATTTCGAGAGTAGATGTGGCCTCATGGCGTCGTCCCTTCGCAGATGGTGCGCAGCGCGCATAATCACCCGGGCTGACCCACCACGAGCCGGCCCACACAGGCCGGCCCGCTTTGCAATACGTCTACCAAATATTCAGCCGATGTGTCAAGACCCTTGTCCGAAAATAAACAGTTTTTCGCCTCTCCTTTTTCGAGACATTCCCGAAACTCACAAGTCGCCGCGCATGAGTCGCGGCGGAGGCCCAGAGAATGCAAAGAAAAGCCCCTCGCGCGGATTTCTCCGCGCCCTCCACGTCTCTGCGGTGAATCAGTTGCGAGAAACTTGCGTGACGTAGTCTTGGGGATGCCCGAGCCATTCACCGTCTGGGGCATGTTCGGCACACACCGCCCGATCGGCGGACGCTGTACGCACGTTGCGCTCGCAACCGCTCGCGGCGTGGGCGTATGATCTTGCATGCTCGCCGTGTTCGTCGGGATGATCCTGCTCTTCGGCGTGTGCGGCGTCGCGGCGACACTCGCGGGTGACGCGGGGGCGTTGCGAAGACCGCTGTTCTGGCTTATTATGTTGCTGTTCCCGCTCTGGATGGCGATCATCATGCTCGCCGTGCTGCCGCGCTCGTTCTTTGAAGCGCCCGGGCCGAGCGGCGTCGGCGAAGGTGCGCTCATCGGCGCGGCATTGCTGATCGCGTCCGGCGTCGCGTCGATCTCGATCGCGGCGGCGATAGGCTCGTGGATGGTCGCGGCGAGCGCGGCGGCGTCGGGCTGGATCGTCATGGCCGTAGGTGTGATCGTGGCGGCGTACGCGCGGTCGGCGCCGCTGGCGATCGAGTTCCTTCCGCGCGACACTGTGCTCGCAGCGGGGCTGTGGAACGCGGGTGTCGCGGCGGTGCTCGTCCCGGCGGCGTGGCGGGCGCGGGTGATCAACCGCCGAGCCGCCGAACGCCGATGCCTCGAGTGCGGGTATTCGCTCGCGGGCGTGACACGGTCGCACCGGTGCCCGGAGTGCGGCGAGCCGTTCCGCGCGCCGCGGGAATACGACCTGCCGGACACCGGCGCGGAGGAGCGATGAGCCGAGACGCCGGGATCGCCGGTCGCCTCTACAATCCCGGCGTCATGTTCACGCCCAAACTCACCGAGCCGGTCCTCACCAAGCGCATCCCAACTTACCCCTTCGGCGACGAGAAGGACCGCCACGTCGTCACTTTCGACGAGTACACCCGCACCGGCGGGTATGAAGCGCTGCGCAAGGCGCTCACGATGGCGCCGGCTGACGTGGTCAACATGGTCAAGGAGTCGAACCTCCGCGGGCGTGGCGGCGCCGGGTTCCCGACCGGGCTTAAGTGGACGTTCCTCCCGAAGACCGAAGACCCCAATAACCCGGGCGTGCGTTACCTCGCCGTCAACGCGGACGAGTCCGAGCCGGGCACATTCAAGGACCGCCTGCTGCTCGATTTCGACCCGCACCTTATGCTCGAGGGCATCGCCATCGCGTGCTACGCATGCCGACTCAGCGTCGCGTATGTTTATATCCGCGGCGAGTACCACCACCAGGCGCACGTCGTCGAGAGCGCGATCCGCGAGGCGTACGAGCACGGCGTGTTCGGCGGGAACGGCCTGATGAACGGCGCCGACACCGCGACCGGTGCGCCCTGGAAGGTCGAGTGCCACCTCCATCGCGGCGCCGGGGCTTATATCTGCGGCGAGGAAACCGCGCTCATCGAATCGCTCGAAGGCAAACGAGGCTGGCCTCGCAACAAACCACCCTTCCCCGCGATCGAAGGGCTTTTCGGCAAGCCGACTATTATTAATAATGTCGAGACGCTCGCGCACGTGCCCTCGATCGTCGAGCACGGCGCCGAGTGGTTCAAAGCAATGGGGTGCGAATCAAGCATCGGCGGCCCGCCGTCCTACGGATCGAAACTCATGGGCGTGTCCGGGCATGTCAACCGCCCGGGCGTGTTCGAGTGCGACCTCGGCATCCCGCTGCGCGTCCTCGTCGAGGATCACAGCAAAGGCATGCGAGGCGGGAAGAAGTTCAAGTCAGCGATCGTCGGAGGCGCATCGACGGGCGTGATCGGGCCCGACGACTTCGACGCGCCCATGGACTTCGACATCGGCCGGCGCTGCAACGTGCTCGGCCTGGGCACGGCGTGCCCGACGATATTCGACGAGGACACGGACATGGTCGCGGTCGCGCGCAATCTTGCGCGGTTTTACAAGCACGAATCGTGCGGGCAGTGCACGCCTTGCCGGGAGGGTTCGGGCTGGATGCTGCAACTGCTCGAAAGAATCGAAGCGGGCGAGGGGCGAACGAAGGACCTGGACCTCACGCTCGAGATCGCCACCAGCATGGGCGCGATGCCCGGGACGACGATCTGCGGCCTGGCGGACGGGAACAACTGGGCGGTGCGGACAATACTTAATAAGTTCCGTGGTGAGTTCGAGGCGCGCGTGCGACCGACGTTCATCCCGGTGAACGTGACGGCCGGCGCCGCGGCGAACGGGTGATCGCGGCTCTATTCGGAGAGCATCAATGAAGGCGAGCATTCTGAAGCATGCGGTTTACATGACCGCCGCGACGTGTGCATGGTCCGGGATGTGCGGCTTGGCGCCGGCGCAAAAGCCTATCGACGAGGACGCCCGTGTCGTGATTAACGAGGCGCATCCTGCGGCTGGGTACATGGATGAGCGAGAGTCCGTCCGTGCCGCGTTGGTCTCGTTTTTGCAGAGTCAGTATGTCGCGCACACGCCGCACGACGAGCAACAACGGCAACGGACGCTGGACACACTCGAGGCGATCGGGTCGATGATGTCGCGCGACGCGTTCAAGCCGACGCAATCGCGGACGCTCCGACTCATGTGGCCGACTCAGGTGACAGACGGGCTAGTCGCCTAATACTGGGGGTACTTCTTCAGCACGCTTAATCACCACGCCGCGGCCAGGAACAACCTGCTCCGTGCTGCGGATCTGATGCCGAAACAGGGCTACTCGAAGTTTCTGGTGGCGAGTGCGGAGATCCGTACGGGGTTCCATCTCGTCAACAGCGGTGAAGAAAACGTCTCGGATCAATTCTTCCAGCGCGGCGTCGAATCACTCCTCGAAGCGATCAGAACCGGGGATCACCCGTACAGCCCGGATGCACTTCTGGATAATGTGCTCGCGTTGACGCGCTCGTTCATCTCTTCGGATCGTGGCGCGGATCTGGTCGATGCGCTCGAGGCCGGCGATCCTGTCTTCCCGGAATGGGGGCTGGAACTCGCGCGCGGCATGGTGTGGAGAAAGAAAGCCTGGGAAGAGCGCGGCGCCGGGTTCGCGCCAGAGGTCAGCCGTCGGGGATGGCGCGGGTTCGAAGCGGCGATGCTCGAGGCCAGACGGCACTTCGAACGCGCCTACGCGCTCGCCCCGCACGACCCGCGTCCGGCGACCGCGATGATCGAGATCGCCATGGTCGGGCACGCCCGTGAGGTACAGACAGAACGGCTGTGGTTCGATCGCGCCGTCGCGGCAAGGTTCGATTACATCCCCGCCTATATCGAGTATGCGTGGTCGCTCCGCAGTCGCTGGGGCGGCGATCCCGACCAACTCATCGAACTCGGCGTCGAATGCGCAGAGACAAACCGTTTCGACACGCCCGTGCCGGGGTTGCTGATCTCGCTGCTCTCGGACGCAAGCGACGACCTGGCCGGCTTCGACCCCGCGCACGCATGGACTCGGCCCGGTGTCGCGGAGCTGGTGTATCGTGTAATAGACGGTCTTCTCGCGGATCCACGCCGCGAGCGCGATCGCGCCCGGCTTCGCACGATCTACGCGACGGTCGCATGGCTCAACGGGGATACGGAGAGATCGGCCGCGACCGTCCGTGATCTCGGCGCGGAGTTTGACAGCGAGGCGGTGTGGTCCACGAACTCCGGCGCTACGCCCGAACGAGTGCGTGAGGACGCTGTGTTGCTCACTTCGCCGCATGCGAAGAAGATCCGCCAGGCGGATGCGGCGCTCGAAGCCGGCCGCGCCGACGAAGCCGTGACGATCCTCGCCGCAGTTTCCGACGACGCCGA
>CAZTEE010000118.1:0-4059 GCA_964611775.1 uncultured Phycisphaeraceae bacterium
CGACGCCGGACACGATCACCACGCGCGTCGAGGCGAGTTCCGGGTTCGCGCGCAGACGCTCGCACACCAGGTTCCCGTTTATGTCGGGCAGCATGTAGTCGAGCAGCATCACGTGCGGGCGGAAAGACTCCGTCAGCATCCCGGCGTCATAACCCGTCGCGGCGGATCGGACCTCGACGCCTTTCTCCGCGCCGAGCGCGTCTTCGAGCAGGCGCACAATCTCGGGGTCGTCGTCTACGACTAGGACTCTGATCGGGCCGGAGTCGAGGCGCTCCGTGGGGATACCGTTCTTCTGCATGAAGCGGAGGAGTTCGGCCCGGGGGATGCGGCGGAACCGCGACCCCGGGACGCGGAACCCCTCGAGCCGACCGGAGTCGAAACATCGGATAATGGTCTGCTGGCTTACGTTGCAGACCTTGGCGGCTTCGCCGGTGGTGAACACCTGCTTGCCCGCGAAGGACTCGCGTCCGTTCGAGTTGCCGGTCATCGGCGGGCCTCCTCCTGGGAGACGCGCGCGGGGTGAGTCCCGGCGCATCCTTCCCAGGCCCGAATCGACGCGCAGAGCGCCCGCCTTGACCCGCCGGTTCAAACCGTCGCCGCCCGCCCGGCCGGCCCGGCGACACAGAGCGATCAGACCGCGCGGGCGCCGCCGATAACCGTTGCGCTCTATAACTTCCGAGAAATAAAAATTAGTCAGCCGTCTCTGCGCCGGGGCGCCGGTCAGTCGGCCTGCTGTTGCGACTTTCCGTCGGTCTCGCCGGCGATGGACTGGCGCATCGTCGTGTCGGCCATGACGTTCTTCATGCGGTAATAGTCCATGATCCCCATGTTGCCGGTGCGGAAAGCGTCGGCCATCGCTTTGGGGATCTCGGCCTCGGCGAGGACGACGAGAGCGCGGTTCTTCTGGATCTCGGCCTTGTTTTCCTGTTCGAGGGCGACCGCGAGGGCGCGGCGTTTCTCGGCCTCGGCCTGGAAGCGGCGTTTGTCCGCCTCGGCCTGGTCGGCCTGGAGTTTCGCGCCGATGTTCTCGCCCACGTCGATGTCCGCGATGTCGATCGAGAGGATCTCGAACGCGGTGCCGGCGTCGAGGCCTTTCTCGAGAACCGTCTTCGAGATGCGGTCCGGGTTCTCGAGAACTTTCTTATGAGTTATCGAAGAGCCGATGGTGGTGACGATGCCCTCGCCGACGCGCGCGATGATCGTTTCTTCGGTGGCGCCGCCGACGAGGCGGGCGATGTTCGCGCGGACTGTGACGCGGGCGCGGGCCCGCAGCTGGATCCCGTCCTGGGCGACCGCGTCGATCGTCGTGCGCCCCATCATGGGGTTCGGGCAGTCGATTACCTTCGGGTTCACGCTCGTCTGCACGGCCTCGAGGATGTCACGCCCGGCGAGGTCGATCGCGCACGCCTGGATCCACGGGAGTTCGATCCGGGCACGGTCGGCGGCGATCAGCGCCTGCACCACTGTCGGGACGCGCCCCCCCGAGAGAAAGTGCGACTCGAGCTGGGCCGTCGAGATCTGGATGCCGGCTTTGGCGGCGCGGATGCGGCTGAAAACGATCGTCCGCGGATCGACCTTGCGCAGGCGCATGCCGATGAGCTCCCAAAGCCCGACCTTGGCGCCCGAGACCAGCGCCTGGATGTAAAGGTTCATGAACTGGGCGACGATCACGATGAAAACCAGCGCCACCAGGGCGGCGACGATGATGATGCCGATCACAAGCGGGTTCATTGGCGCCCTCGTTTAAAGGAAGTTGAGAATCCCGGGCAGAGTCGCCCGCGCGTGCGAGTATACCGCCGATGGGCGCCTCGACTCGCGATCACGCCGGGGAAGCCGGGGTCACACGATCTCGCGGACGCGGACGCGGTTGTCGAGGACCGCGGTGATCCGGACGGGCCGCCCGGACTCGATCATCCCGCCCTCTGCGTGGGCTTCGATGCGCTCGCCCTCGATCTGCACCATCCCGACCGGGCGGAGGTCGGTGACAGCCGTCCCGATTGCGCCGATCAGCGCCGCCCGGAGAGCATCGGCGTCGCTGGGTTCAGGCGGGGCCTCGTCGCCGGGTTCGTCCGCAGAGCCGAGGATCAGCCGGCGCCCCACCGGCGTGTTCGGCCAGACCTTCAGCGCGAACGCGAACGCGATCGGCGAGACAACGACAAGAAAGAGCAAACTGAACACACCCCACGTCGTCGAAGCGCGGAAGAAAGCCACGACCCCCGAGATCGCTGCGACGCCGACTAGAGCGCCGATCACGCCGCCCGTCGGCAGGAACAACTCGACTACGAACAGCACGAGCGCCAGCGCGAACAGCCCGAAACCCCACAGCAGGAATACCTCGTTCATGCGTAGCCCCGCCCATTATCGTCGCGTGGCGTGTCGCCGGTGTCAGCGCCGTCACGCTCGGCGGGCACGACGGCGACGCGGTACTTGCCGACGCTGCTGACGCGGACAAGCCCGCCGCGCTCGACGAAGCCGAACTCTGAGACCACATCGATCAGGCGGTCGTCGAACTCCGCCGTCCCGGCCGGTCGCAGCGGCGTGGTCGCGACGCCGACAGCGCCGACGCGCACGGCGCCCGCGTCCGCGATCGTCATCGCGCCGAGCAGGCTCGAGTCCGCCGTCGGCCCGCCCGATTGATCCGAGAGGACGAGTTTGTTCATGATCGGGATCGATCGGTAGTGCTTGCTTAAGAAATACATCCCGACGCCCGCGGTGAAGAGCGCGAGCAGCAGCGTGGCGACGGCGTAGACGATGTCCTCCCCGGCGTCGGGCCCGCTGAAACCGCCAGGGCCGACGATCACGCCGAGCAGCCCCATCAGCATCAGCAGCAGCCCCGCTACGCCGGGCACGCCGAAACCGGGGATCACGAAGATCTCGACAGCGATCAGGCCCAGACCCGCGAAGATCGCGACTACGCCCCACCACGACGCCGCCCCGACAAGCACCTGAGGCGCCAAGAGCGTCGCCAGCGCCAGCAGCGCCACGCCGCCGGGCAGCCCGATCCCCGGCGCCGCCATCTCCATGAACAGCGCCAGCAGGAACACAACGATCAGCAATCCTTTGATCCAGAAAGAATCAAGGAAACGCGCCAGCCGCTCGGACCATGATTCGTGCATCGTCGTAACCGTCACGGCGCCGAAGAATTGCTTTAGTTCCGTGTCGTCGGCGACGACTCGCCGCGCGAAGCCGTAGCGGACGAGGTCGGCGGTCTTGAGCGTCAGCAGCCGACCGTTGCTCGCGTAGCCGATGAGGCTGTACCGGCCGCGGTCGGCGCCCGAGATCACCGGGCGGCGGCTCTCGGAGCCCCGGTAGTCCAGAGAGGCGGCGACATCGCGCTCGAGTTCCGGCGTCGCGCCGGGGGCGAGGATCGAAAGCCCGGCGGTCTCGGCGGGCGCGGTGTCAACACCAGTGACGGCGGGCTGGTTATCCGCGGCGGACACATCAACCCGGCTTCGCGGGGGGTCGCCGTCGAACAGCAGCGAATACTCCGCCTCATCTATAAAAAGCCGGCGGCCGGTTAGACTGTCCTCAACCATCCATAACTCGATCCCGTCGGCGACGAACGCCTGCACGAGCAGTTCGTCGTAGCCGTGCCGGCGGGCGGAGTCGATGAGTTCCGCGAGCAGCGGCGCGAGGATCTTCTCACGCTCGGTCTTGCCGAGGTTCTGCAACCCCGTGAACGGGCTTACCGCGATCGGGGCGGCGTCGCCCATCGTCGCCGGGTTGCTCACGACGATCTCCCGGCAGGCGAGCGCGATGATCGCCCCGCCGGAATATGCGTTCGGGTTCACCCAGCCTACGGTGTTGGGAATTGAAGTTGCCTTGAGCGCGTCGGTGATTTCGAGGACCGCGCCGACCTCCCCGCCCGGCGTGTCGAGTTCGATGACCACCGCCCCGACGCCGCGCTGCTCCGCGAGCTCGAGCCGACGGCGGACGCTGTACGAGGTCCACTTGTCGATCGGGCCTTTGATGGTAATGACGGCGATGTCCTGCGCCTGCCGGGACGCCGGGATCGGGGCGGGGGTCTGCGCAGCCGTCGCGGCTGCGGCAGGCGCGGCT
>CAZTEE010000118.1:4069-5610 GCA_964611775.1 uncultured Phycisphaeraceae bacterium
GGGCCCGGGGCGGGCGCAGCGGGCGCCGCGGCGAGCCACTCCGACATCAGCGTCAGCAGGATCGCCGCGACCGTGACGAGTCGGACGCCGATACGAATCGGCGTGAATTGCGCGCCGTGTTTCGGGCGTGGTCGTGATGTGAATCGAGATGAAGCCACGTCCAAGTATAGATCGGCACGCGAGGCGGGCGATCGGAGCGACGAATCGACGATCGAGGGCGATTCGGGAGGGTCATTCGCGGCTATGAGCCGATGTAGCGTGCGTAGACGGCGCGGGCGCGGGCGGCGTCGGCGGCGCCTTTGACGATCGCCCGGCCCGTGACGAACACCGTCAGCTCCACGCCGGACTCGCGGATCGAGCCGCGGAGCAGGTGCGGCGAAGCCTGAAAATCACCGAACGGGGCGAGCCGGCGGGCAAGATCGGCAAGGTCGAGAGATGCGTCGCGGGTCGGGGTGATCTGCACGGAGCCGGCGCCGCAGATAATCGCGGCGTCTCCCGCGGCGTCGGCGCGGTCGAGCCAGTCGAACACTCGGCGGGCGCAGCAGGGGCAGTCGACCCGGCGGGCGCGCGCGGTGTCGATCTCGCGGACCACGCCGGTCCAGGCGTTGACCTCCAGCAGCGATCGGCGGACTCTATCAAACTGATTTGTAATAACTTTTATCGCTTCGACGGCCTGGAGCCCGGCGATGATCGCAACCGCCGGGCCGAGCACGCCCGCGGTGTCGCACGTCGGCGATGCGCCCGGCGCGGGCGCGTCGTCGAACAGACAGCGCAGGCAAGCGGAGGCGGCACGGGCGTCCGTGCGGGTCGCCGCCGGCAGGATCGTCGTCGTAAGCCCCGTAACGCCTACAACCCCGGCGTAGACCAGCGGCAGGCCGGCGGCGACGGCCAGGTCGTTGAGCAGGAACCGCGTCTGAAAGTTGTCCGTGCAATCTAATATTATGCTCGGCTCCGCCGCGGCTATCAGCCGGCGGGCGTTCCGCGCGGTGAGATCCTCGATGATCGGTTCGACGCGGACGCCGCTGTTGATCGCGGCGATCGCGCGGGCGGCGGCGAGAGCCTTCGGCGCCGAGTCGCGCGCGTCCGCCTCGGTGAAAAGAGTCTGCCGATGCAGGTTCGACCACTCGACCACGTCGCGGTCGATGAGCGTCAGCCGACCGACCCCGGCACGCGCGAGCGTCCCCGCGGCGTGCGTCCCGAGCGCGCCCACGCCGACGATCAGCGCATGCCCGGCACGGAGAAGATCCTGCCCGGCGCCGCCGATCTCGGGCAGGATGCGCTGGCGGTGGTAACGGTCGGTCGTGTCCATCGCGGCAATCTTACGCGGGAAGGTTGAACCCAAAGGAATAATACAGAAGTGGGTGAGGGTTTGGCGGCACGGGGCCGATGTAGTCGGCGCCCCGACGCGGCACACGCACGGGCGGGACGCCCGTGCCACTCCGGGCGCCCGTGCAAGGTTTGGTCGGGTCGTATCTGACTCAGTCTTAGTATTTAGTTGAGATCGATTCTTATTTCAGCGTGGATCGCGTTCGTACAGGAAC
>CAZTEE010000119.1:0-5584 GCA_964611775.1 uncultured Phycisphaeraceae bacterium
GAACATGAGCCAGACCATGAAGGATTTCTTTACGTGGTCCGCCGCCAACAACGGAAGGATGGTCAACTGGGGGCCGCCAACGGAGAAGGACGACGGAATGTGGCCGTATGCGAGCATACCCGTGTCGATGCCGCTGGAGGGGAAAGCCAGCATATATATTTCGCAAGATATAAGTTGGCCGCTCACGCTTACCCATGCGTTCGGCGCGCCGTCGCAACATTGGCAGAGCACATACGCGGATGCCGCGGCGTCATTGCCTCCCGATATGACGCTCTCGGAAGCCCGACGGCGCGATCCCGGATGGGAATGGACCCTGCCGAGCGATTACCATTATTCGCTCACAATGGTTACCAAGCCGACGGCTTGGGAGTTCCCGGGGCTAGCGCTCGATACCTACACAGAATTCGCCGAATATTTTACCTACATCACACTCGCCGACATTGCTCACCCGTCCGGCAAGGGCATGCTCTGGCACAACCACATCGAACCGGGACCGGGACGGCAGCGTCAGATTGCGTTCGCCGACGGCGCCGTGTCGCAGCGAGATACCCTTGCCGCAAGGCCAGCGGCCGCGTATCCCATGAGTCGCAACCCACAGCAACGCAACAGCCCGATTGCATCCACGCTCCACGGTGTCCACGGGCGCGATTACTAAAGAAAGGATCTCGAGTGAACATCACGGTCTCACGAATCTCCCGCCCGCAACTGTATACGCTCCGGACCGCAGCCGGAATTCTGCTGCTCGCGGGATCACAGGCTGTTATAGTTGCCCAGAGTTCGACTTCTCAATGCAGCGCCCTGCGTAGGCCCGAGCATGCCCCAATCGGGTGTGGCAACGGAATCATGCAATGGGATCGATCAACTCACGGCAATCGACGAACTCAACCCCTCGGGCACGTTTTACCAACCTAGGAACAATCGGCTGCCTACCGCAAACGATGTCGCGTGCCATTTACGCAATCCTGACGGCTCGATCGGCGCGAGATGCACCGATGTGAGATCGGGATGCTGCGAAGAGCCGCTCGTCGGGTTCTTTATGTGCAATATTGTTATACAGAGCAACTGCTCGTTTTGTCTATCTGCGCGTCGAGGTGTTGCTACCCCGGAAATGCGGTCGCCGTGCCTATGCAGCAAGTTGGGGATTGTCCGATTCTCGGGTTGGAACTGAGGTGCCCTACTCCTTAAGCCGCGGGCCGGTAGCAGCAGTCGGCCTTTGATCTTGCGGGGGCAGTGAGTCACGCGCGGCGTCCGCGGACGCCGAACGCCGCGAGCAGGCCCGCCGCTCCGAGCGCGCCCGGTCCCGGCAGCGGGACGATCGGCGTTCCGCCGTTGCTCACGAACGAATCGCTGTCCTCGTCCTCACCGATCGAGCGGACATGGAAACCGAGTCGCAGCGAGCCGTCCGCGAGGCCGTCCGCGACATCATCGAACACGATGCCGCCGAGCAGCGCGAATCGGATCCGCACCAGGTCCGACGCGGCGTTGACGCCTTTGTTCGGATTGCCCTGAGCGTCCGCAAGGAACGACGTAGTCACCTGGAAGGAATCGGTGAGTGAATTCCCGCCCGGCAGATTTGGCGGCGTCGCGGAGCCGAACACGAAGCTTGTCCCAACCTGCTCGACAATCGAACCTGTTGAAAACAACGACGACACAAGCCCGTTGTCGAACTAAATTTCGCTGATCGAGGACGCGACGCCGACGTTGTTGCGGATGATGAAATCAATAACGGACGAATCGCCCGCCACCGTGGTCGCCGTCGCAACGAACTGAGACTCGACGTTCACGCTCGCGTTGCTGGTGATGCGCGTGAACGACACATCGACGCTCGCCGCGTGCGCGGCGCCGGCGGCGAACAGACCCATCGCCACGACGGCGGTGTTTAAGGTTGCCATGTCTTTATCTCTCTCCCGTGTCGGGGCGCAACCCCCTGACGAAGGAAGTCTACCACGTGGGCGTGTCATGGCAAGAGTTTTACGATTCCCCCGCGGATCGAAAATGCTATGCACCAAATAGCAGGATCTTGCCGGTCCGAAAAAATACGGATAGGGCTTCTGGACGGCCGGCGCGTGCCATCGGACGCCCGAACTTCCGTAGATCACTCATTGATTCTGAAGGAGACCGAAATATCGTCGTCCGTGTCCGGCGTACCGTCCGGGCCGTCGGACATTACGAGCAGCGCGCCGGCTTCGGGGTCGATCTCGATGCGGTACGGCCGATCCCAGCGGTCGAGCAGTATGTGCCCGTCGAGGCGCGTGAGTTCGTCCGGCCCGGTCGGCCAGGCGCCGGTTTCTTGATAAACCGCAACGACGGCGTCGCGGATCAGCCACCCCTCGATCGTCGTTTCGAAGTGGCCGCGACCGGCGATCAACCCCGCGACGACGCCCCCGACAACCGCCACCCCGATCACCGCGAATAAGAACACCATCCACAGCGTTCCCGCCAGTCCGATCACAAACCCCGCGATCGCAAACCCTCTAGGCACGCGGAACAACGCCACGAACGACAGGATCAGGCCGATCGGAGACAAAGCCCCGCCCGAACACAGCCCCACCAGCGAGACTATGAAACCCGCCAGCCCCAGCCCATTCGTCCCCCGCGCCGTCGGCTTCTCCGTGTGTCCCGTTCCGTGTTCGTCGAGCGTCATCGCATCGCCTCCGCACATTGTGTAGATCGGCCCTCGCGGCGATCAATCTATCTTCATCGTTGGCGATTCGCCGGGATGGGTTTCGACGCCCGGCTCCCCCGGCATACCGTCCGCGAACCTATGCTCTTCGCCGAACTGAACCGCCCGCCCGATCCGCACGAACAACGCCGACGACGAAACCATGTCACGAACACGCACGCCGAACCACGTCTCACGCCGACTCGCGACGATCCTGACGCTGACCGCCGCTGCGCTCGCGCTCACGTCCTGCGGCGGGTACACGCTCCGAGGCAGGGTCATCGAGGGCGATATCTCCTACGCCACAGTGGTCGGCGCCAACGATGAGCGACTCTCCATGCCCGGTGTAGGCGGCGTGACGGTCACGCTCGAAACCGACCCCGGCCGTGTCAAACGCGAGTTCATCGGCGAAGCCGTCAGCAACTCCGACGGCGAGTTCGAGATCCGCGTCCGCAAGCCCGGCGTCGGCTTTCTTATGTATGACGCCGGGATCGAGGCTCGCCGACGCGGCTACGAAGGCGTCCGGCACATGTTTCCGTTGCCTTCCTCCTCGAAACGGCTACTGATCATGCTTCGCCCGGGGAACGACACGCTCCCCGATCGTGAAGGCACGCTGATGGAGCAGTACGAGCGATTCCGCAACCGCTGAACGCCGCGGCCTACACTGGCTCCCATGACTCTTCCCGCAATTGAGACAGACACCGCGCGCCTCGCCGCGCTCGACCACGCCCACGTCTGGCATCCGTTCACGCCGATGCGTCAGTGGCGCGAACGCCGACCGATCATCATCGAGCGCGGCGAGGGCTTCGAACTTTTCGACACCGACGGGCGCCGATACATCGACGGCTATTCATCGCTCTGGTGCAATGTTCACGGGCACCGCGTCTCTGAAATCGATGCGGCGATCCGCGACCAACTCGACCTCATAGCCCACGCGACGATGCTCGGCGCCGGGACCGTGCCCGCGATCGAACTTGCAGCGAAACTCGTCTCGATCTGCAACGCCGTCGAACCCGCGATGCCGAGCGCGCCGCTCAACACAGTTTTCTACACCGACGCCGGGGCGACCGCGGTCGAAGTCGCGCTCAAAATGGCTGCGGGATTTCATTATCACCGCGGCGATCACATGCGCGACACGTTCCTAGCGGTTTCGGGCGGGTACCACGGCGACACCATCGGCGCCGTCAGCGTCGGGTTCCTGCCCGTGATGCACGCGCCGTTCGAGCGCTTTGTGTTCAAAGTTCGCCGGATCGCGGGGCCGGACCCTCGCATCGTGTCGGATAGTAAAGCCGATCTCGGATCGGTTCATAAATTGCATGACGGCGCACAGCGTCACAGCTCGGAGAGCCGTGTCGCCCCCGACAGCGGCACGGGCGTCCCATCCGTGCGTACCGAATGGCCGACCTGGAACGAATCCCGCCTGACTGCGGCGCGCGATCGCGCGCTTGCCGCTCTGGACGCCGCTCTCGACGAACTCGGCGACCGCGCCGCCGCGATCATCATCGAGCCGATCATGCAAGGCGCCGGGGGGATGATTGCCCATCCGCACGGGTATCTGGCGGAGGTTGTGCACCGATGCCGATCGCGCGGCGTGCTCGTTATCGCCGACGAAGTCGCCACCGGGATCGCGCGCACCGGCGCCTTCCTCGCGTGCGACCACGAGCGAGTGCGCCCGGACATCCTTTGTCTGGCGAAAGGATTGACCGGCGGGTATCTGCCGCTCGCGGCGACTCTGTGCACGGACGAGGTCGCCGCCGCCTTCGAGGGAGAACTAAGCGAACATAAGACGCTCTATCACGGGCATACGTACACGGGGAATCCGCTCGCCGCCGCCGCCGCGATTGCTTCGCTCGAACTCATCGAACAGCGCTGCGTGGTCGCCCACGCCGACCGCCTCGGCGGGATCATACGGAAGCGTCTGCGCGACGGACTCGCCGATCACCCGCATGTCGGCGATGTCCGAAGCCGCGGCGTGATGACGGGCATTGAACTAGTAGCATCGCGCGACCCGTGGACGCCGTTCGAACCGGCGGTGCGCATCGCCGCCCGAGTCTGCGATGAAGCAAACCGCGGGGGCGTGATGATCCGTCCGCTCGGCGACGTAGTCGTGCTCAACCCGGCGCCGGCGATGGATGTGGGTACGCTCGATCGCATGCTCGGCGTTGTGATCGCGGCGGTCCGGGCAGCGTTCGCGGAGCCTGGCCCGCGCTCGGACAGATCGATATGAACCACGCCCGTATCGGGCCTATCATGCGTACGATCTAGCCACGGACTCGAGGAGGAACCGCCATGACCACCGCAACCACCAATCCCGCCGCCGCCGGCGCCCGCGCGACCGACCCCCTGCGCCTGATCGACGTGGACCACGTCCGCTTCTATGTCGGCAACGCCAAGCAGGCGGCGATGTATTACGCGCACACCTTCGGCTTCAAGGTCGAGCAGTTCGCCGACCTCACCACCGGCAGCCGCGACGCCGCGTCGTATCTCCTCACGCAGGGCAATATCCGGCTGCTCCTCCAGACCGGCCTGGATTCCGAACACCCCGCGAGCGTCGAAGCACGCCGATTCGGCGACGGCGTCAAGGATGTCGCGTTCAACGTCGCCGACGCTGAAAAAGCATTCGAGCAGGCCGTGAAGAACGGCGCCGAACCCGACGCCGAGCCGGTCACACATTCCGACGAGCACGGCTCCGTCACCGCAGCCTCCATCAAAACCTACGGCCGAGCTACGCACACATTTGTTTCACGCACCGGCAAATACGACCTCGAACATGTCCGATCCGGCGATAGATTCAGCCCGCTATTCCAGCCGATGCGCCCGCTGAAGATCAACGAACACAACGCCGCCCACCCGTGCGGCCTGCAGTGGGTCGATCACTGCGTCGGCAACGTCGAAGAAGGCAAGATGAACTACTGGGTCAAG
>CAZTEE010000120.1:0-5571 GCA_964611775.1 uncultured Phycisphaeraceae bacterium
ACCAGTTGTGGAAAGTGAGCCGGAACGCCGGCCGGCCTAGGAGCATCCAGAGCGCGCGTCCGATCTTCTCGCGCGTGGTCCAGGGGCTTGATTCCGGCGCGTGGCGGAATGGGGCGGGCGAGTTGGGTCGCTCGGCGTCGGTCATGATTGCGGCGCCTCGCGGTGTGTGGAGCGGGCGGCGCGCGAGGTGACGAGTGATTCGATCGCGTCGCAGAACTCGCCGCAGAGCGCGGCCTTGCTCAGCCGGCCGTTGATAACAGCGCGGGCGCGGGCTCCGATGGCGTCGCGCTCGGCGGGCGGGGTCGCGGCCATGGTTTCGATGACGCGCACGGCGCCTTCGATGTCGCCGTGCGCCGCGTGCCAGCCGATGGATTCTTCGTCGAGGAGATCGGCGACGTGCGAGGGCTTCGGCCCCATGAAGAAGACAGGGCGGGCGACGGACATGGCGCCGTAAACCTTGCACGGGTGGACCACGCCGACGACCTCGTCGCCGAGGGTTACCAGGTGCGCGTCGGCGGCGGAGAGCGAGAATCTGAGCGACGCGATCGGCTGGTAGGGGAGCGAGTTGATGTTGCGGGCGCCGCGGGCGATCGCGGCTTCGACCTTGGTTTTTTCGAGCCCGCCGCCGATGAAAAGAAATCTTATGTCGTCGCGGCCCGACATGCGTTCGGCGGCGGCGATGATGGTGTCGAGCGGGTTCGCCGGGCTGTGGTTGCCGGAATACATGACGACGAAGCGGCCGGCGAGGTCGTGCTCGGCGCGGAAGGGGTTGGCTTCGTGCGCGACGGGTTCGAGGTGGTCCTCGTGCGGCCAGGGGGGGGCGATCACAAGTTTGGCGGAGACGTCGTGCTTGCGGTTGACTCGGTCGGCCATGAAGCGGTCGAGGACGACTACACGCCGCGCTCTGCGGAGTATGGCGCGATTGAGCGTGTCGAACAGCCGGGCGGGGAGGGAGCGTTCGGTGATCTTGCCGAGTTCGATCATCTGGTCCGGGTTGAGATCCATGACCCAGTAGAGGATCGGCGCGCCGCGGAGGATCGAGACGATGATCGCAGCGATCGGCGCCATCGGTGGTGATGTTGAAACAACAACCGCGTCGATGCGGCGCATGAACAGGGCGCGGAGCGTTGCGAGGGCGGTGAAGAGGAACCCACCGAGCAGTCGCACGGAGATGGAGTTTTTGCCGAAACTTGAGAGCGGCATACGCCTGACGCGCACGGCGTCGAGCGATTCGTGCGGCGGGTACTTCCTTGAAGGATCGTCGTAGCCTCGGGCCGATGCGAGGACGCGCACGTCCCAGCCGCGACGGGCCATCTCGGCGGCGGCGTCGTGCATGTGCTGGCCGACGCTCGCGGGGTCCGGCGGGTAGACCTGCGAGATCACGAGGAGCGTCGGGCGTGATTGGTTCGGCGTCGGCGTCATGCGAAAATTCAGGCGGGGAGCAGCACGTCGGTGTTCTCGGTGAGTGCGTCGGCGAGTCTGTCCGCGTCCGGAAGAGTCGCCCGGCGGCGTTCGGCGTCGAGGCGGGCTTTATCGAGTTGCGCCAGGCGGAACGCGCGCGGCTCGGCGCCGAGACTGGCGAACCAGTCCTGCCATTTGAATGTTGCGAGCCGGCCGTGGAAGCCTTTCCACCATGCCCAGGGGACGCCGTAGGCCTCCGCGAGGATGGCGCCGTGGAGCGATTGGCAGAACACGAACTCGCACCGGCGGATGTCCGCGACTACATCGCGCCACGGTCGGCGTGGGTCGATGACATCGTATCCCGAGCGGAAGGGGTCGAACAAGACGCGGTCGCGGAGTCGGCGTTTCATTGTCATGTGATGAACGACTACTCCGACGCCGGAGCGATCGGGTTCGGGATCGCGCGGGAGCAGACGCGGCGCGAGAATGGCGGGGTCGCCGAAGACACCGCCGGTGTATCCGACGAGTTTCGCGGTGTTGGGGCCTCGGACGGCGAGGAAGCGGATGTTGGCGCTCTTTGGTTTGCCGTAGTGCGGCTCGATGCCGGAACCCCAGGCTACAACGGATTTGAAGTTGTCGGCGGCGTGGATGATGGAGCCGACGCTGAAGAGGACGTGCTCGTCGCCGGGCTTTGCGCGGGGGAGATCCACGCCGAGGACATGGCGGACGATGTCCGGACCGATCTCGTCACCGAAGTTCGGGCGGACGTCGTAGGCGTAGATCGAGCGTACGAGGGACGGCGTCATCATGACGCAACCCCCGCAGGGGCGCCTTTGGTCACGCCCAGGGCCGCGAGCGATTCCTCGAAGATCCTCTTGTAGGCGGCGTCGAGCTCGGCGGGGTCGGCGGTCAGGAGTTCGTCTAAGCGGCTCAGCGCGAGGCGCATGGCGCGGCCTTTTTCTCTGCCGAACTTTGTCAAGGATCGCGGGCCGATCTGTTCGAGGATGAAGACCCGGCAGTACGGGCGCAACGCCCGGCGGGCGCGCGAGCCGGGCGGCGAATGTCGGCAAGTGATGTATGCGAGGTTCAGCATGAAGTTCAGGCCCGTGGTCACACTATCGGCTCGGGGGCCGGGCGTGCGGTGGTGGTAACAGCCGGCACGCGAGGCCTCGACGAGCAGCCGATCGCGGAGGATTGTCAGCGAGAGGTCGAAATCTTCAAGGGCAGTGCGAGGCGGGCGGAGAGTCTCGTTGAACGGGGGGTCGGGCATGGCGTCGCGGCGGAACGTCATGCGGAAGCCGGGGATGTGCGGGATCGGGCGGGCGCCGGCTAAGTCAAGCCATGCGGGCGCGGGGCGCAGTCGGAGCAGTGAGTCCGCGGCGACCGAGAGCGGGTGCCTGACCGTGCTGTTCACGATCCGATGGCGGATGTTCGCCACGCGGTACTTCACGCGCTCGGATAGCGGGCGGGCGGCTGCGTCGTTGGTGGGAAGGGGGATGGGGGCTGAGGTGATAGCCGCGTGCGCCACGCCGCCGATCTCGCCCGCAGTGTCGCGCTCGTAGATCTTCATGGTTTCCTCGGCGGTGTCGGGCCACCAGAGGGAATCATCATCGGGAAAGAAGACGACGGGGGCTTCGGAGAACTTCATTCCGGCGTTGCGCTGGTGGGCGGCGCCGCGCGGTCCTCGCTCGAAGATTACAGGTATATCCGAGCCGGCGGCGGCATCGCGGACGGCGCGTTCAACAGGCGCGGGGTCGGGCGTCGAGTCGATGACGATCAGGCGGGCGGGCGGGCGAGTCTGACCGAGCATCGTCGGTAACGACAGCCCAAGCATCGCGGGGCGGTTGGCCGTAGCGATGACGATGTCGTAGTCCATGCGGGTGAGTATGACGAGTCAGAGGGGCGCGGTCAGGCTTTGGCGTGGGCGTGCTGGGCGACGTGTGCGCCTTTTGGCGCGACGGCGCGGGGGCCGACCTTGCCGCCGTATTTTTTGATGTACTCGTCGTAGATCCACTTGTAGGTTCGTTCCATGCCGTCGCGGAGCGAGATGGAAGGCGCCCAGCCGAGATCGGCGAGGATGCGGGTGTTGTCGGAGTTCCGACCGTTGACGCCTTTGGGCGCGTCGAGGTTGTAGTTTCGTTTGAGAGTTATCCCGGCGATCTCTTCGACGATGCCGACGAGGCCGTTGATGGTGGTGAGTTCGTCGGAGCCGAGGTTCAACGGCTCGACGATGTCGGAGTCGGTGATCATCTGGGTGCCTTTGAGGCAGTCGTCGATGTACATGAAGGAGCGGGTCTGCTTGCCGTCGCCCCAGATCTCGATGGTGTGGTCGCCGGAGAGTTTGGCTTCGATGACCTTTCGGCAGATGGCGGCGGGTGCTTTCTCGCGGCCGCCTTCCCAGGTGCCTTCGGGGCCGTAAACATTGTGATAGCGGACGAGGCGGGTCTTGAGGCCGAAGTCCTCGCGGAAATGGCGGCACATGCGTTCGGAGAAGAGTTTTTCCCAGCCGTAACCGTCTTCCGGCATCGCCGGGTATGCGTCTTCTTCTTTCAGAGGGATTACGTCCTCGCTGACCTGCTTGTCGGCGTTGTATACGCACGCGGAGGAGGAGTAGAAGAAACGATCGACGCCGGCGTCGCGCGCCGCCATGAGCATGTGGGTGTTTGTGAGCACGGAGAGCATGCACTCGGCTTTGTGGGTTTCGATGAATCCCATGCCGCCCATGTCGGCGGCGAGCTGGAAGACCTTCCAGGCGCCGGCACACGCCCGATGGCAATTGGCGAGGTCTTTGAGGTCCGCCTGGACGTTCTCGGCGTCGTCGAAGACCTGGTACCACTCGGAAGTCGGCTTGATGTCTACGGAGCGGATCCTGGTGTAGCCCTGTCGGCGGAGGTCGGCGACGAGGCTGCCCCCGATGAACCCGCCGCCGCCGGCGACCACGATGAGTTTGTCCTTGGCCATGTCGTTCGTGCTCCTCCGTCACGCGGCGGGCGTTGGCCCGGGCGTGCATTCTATTTCTCGGACCTCGCGGTGCGCCCGTCGGCGCCGGCGCGGCGGCGAACCCAGCATCGGCTCTCTCGTACCGATGGTCCAGAGCCTACCGGACGGATTCGGCGTTGAAACCGCCCGTTCTGGACGCCGCTGCTACGAAGCCCGGAACTGATCGGTTCGTGTCCACACGGCGGATTCGGGTTGCTAGGCTGGGTGGCCATCAACCGTATGAGAACCTGTTTACTCAGTTACCCGGCGAACCCGCCGGGGCAGATCAGCAAGGATTTCGGAGCCATGTCGAACAAGAAGAGTCTGATCGAGCCGCACGGCGGCGTGCTTGTAAACCGTGTCGCAGCAGGAGCCGAGGCGGACGCGATCCGGGCGCGGGCGGCGTCGCTGCCGGCGATTCAACTGTCCGCGAAGCAATCGTGCGACCTTGAAATGATCGGGATCGGCGCGTTCAGCCCGCTCACGGGGTTCATGGGCGAGGCCGACTTCCGGTCGGTCTGCGATTCGATGCGGCTCGCGTCGGGCGATATCTGGCCGATCCCGATCCTCTTGTCGGTGACGAAAGACTCGGCGCCGAAAGTGGGAGAGGAAGTCGCTCTCTTCGCGAAAGCCCCCTCCACCGGGGCGATGGTTCTTCAAGGTGTGATGAAGATTGAGGAAGTCTTCGCGCACGAGAAGGCCCGCGAGATCCCCGCGGTCTTCCGCACGGAGGACCCGGCCCATCCCGGCGTCAAGCAGGTCATGGACGAGGGAGACGTTTGCCTGGCCGGGCCGGTGACGGTCGTCGAGCCGTGCGTGGACCCGACCGGGCCGGAAGCGTTCCTCGATCACCGCAAAACGCCCGAGCAGACGCGGGCGATCTTCGCCGAGCGCGGCTGGAAGACAATCGCCGCGTTCCAGACGCGCAACCCGATCCACCGGGCGCACGAGTACCTATGCAAGTGCGCGCAGGAGATCTGCGACGGGCTGCTCATACATCCGCTCGTCGGAGAGACCAAGCCCGGCGACGTGCCCGCGGCGACTCGGATGGCGTGCTATCAGGTGCTGATCGAGAAGTATTTCGTCCCGGCGCGCACGGCGTTGACCGTGATGCCCGCGGCGATGCGTTACGCCGGCCCGCGCGAGGCGGTCCTGCACGCGCTCGTCCGCAAAAACTACGGGTGCACGCAC
>CAZTEE010000121.1:0-5552 GCA_964611775.1 uncultured Phycisphaeraceae bacterium
CGATCCTCGCCGTCGATGAGGTCGAGCAGCTCGGTGCCGTCGAGTTCGTCGACGTTGTAGCCGAGCTGTGAGGCGAAGCGAGGGTTCACCGCGACGATACGTCCGTTGGGGTCGACCTCGACCACACCGATCGGGGCGTTTGCGAAACTCGTGCGGAACCGCTGGGCCGCCTGGTCACGAGCGGCGTCGGCCTCGTCGCGTTCCTCGATGACCCGGAACAACGAACGCCCACCGAACATGGCCAGCGCCGCCATCGACATGGTCAATCCAAGACCGCCGACGCCGAGGACGGTGGGGCGGGTGAGGAAGGAGGGGATTAGCGCGAGCACATCGCGGGCGAGGTCGCGGTCGTGGCCTTCCTTGGGGTTGAGGCAGAGCCAGGTATAATGTTGTATGCCGAAGGAAGCGGCGCGGCGGGGTTCGAAGTCGGTGAGTTGGCGGAAGTAGTCGGCGAAGCCGGCGGCGGTGGAACGGTCCCAGCCCGCCCAGAACGCGGGTTCTGTCACGGCTACACAGCCGGCGAGGGCCATGGCGCGGTAGTCGTCGGTCGTGCGCGAGACCATGTGCGCGTGGGGGTCGATGTAGTCCATCAGCGCGGGCCCGTCCAGGCGCCGGCCGCGCCTTTGCCGGTAAGTTCGATGATAGGTTCGGCGGTGGGATCGCTGAGAATGTTCTGGATTCGTTCGACGCGGCCGAAGGCGCCGGAGTGGATTTCGCGGGCTGCGTGGAGGAGTGCGCGGACGCGGTAGTCGCCGGCGCCGGCGTTGTCGGAGGCGCGGTCGAGGCGGTCGAGGAATGCGGCGATGTCCAGGAGACGGGCGCGTGCGTCGAGGAAGCCTTGCTCGATGATTGTGGCGCTCCGCATCGGGCAGGTGCGTTCGTGCGTCGCGGTGGGTGGTGGTGATTGGTGTGTCGGATTGTTCATCGGGCGGCGTCCTGTGCTGCGGCGGCGCGATCGCGAAGTGCGGTGATTGCGGCGGATATGAGCGAGGGGTTCATGGTGTTGACTTCGATTCCGACGCCGAGGTCGGCGAGGAGTGTGATTGTTAGTTCGCCGCCGAGGTGTTCGCGGAACTCGTCGAGGCCGAGGAGAAGATCGGGGTTGGCGGCGCCGAGGTTGTTGAGGAGGAGCGGGTGAAAGGTGTCGAGGCCGACGCTTTCGAGCGCGCTGATCGCGCGCTCGGCGATGGTGATATCGAGCAAGTCGATGAGGGCTGAGTACATGAGGTCTATGGCGAGGCCGACGGCGACGGCTTCGCCGTGGATAATATTGTTATGGGAGAGTGATTCGAGGCGGTGCGCGGCCCAGTGGCCGAAGTCGAGGGGGCGGGAGGAGCCGCGCTCGAACGGGTCGCCGGAGGCTGTGATGTGTTCGAGGTGGAGTTCGGCGGATCGACGGACGAGGCGGTCCGTCGCGGCTTCGTCGCGGGCGGCGAGGGCGTCGGTGTTGGATTCGATCCACTCAAAGAATGCTGGGTCTTTCAGGAGTGCTACCTTGATGGCTTCGGAGACTCCGGCGTGGTGGTCGCGGTCTGTGAGGGTGTGGAGGAAGGCGGAGTCGATGATGACGGCGTCGGGCGGGGCGAAGGCGCCGATGAAGTTCTTTTTGGATAGATAGTTGATGCCGTTCTTAACGCCGACGGTGGAGTCGGCCTGGCTGAGCGTGGTTGTGGGGAAGCGGACGTGGCGGACGGAGCGGTGCGCGGTGGCGGCGGCGAAGCCGACGAGGTCGAGGATCGCGCCGCCGCCGACGGCGATGATGAATGATCGGCGGCATATGCCGCGGTCGCTGACGGCGGAGTAGATGGAGTCGAGGTGAAGTGGGTTGTTTTTGCAGCGCTCGCCGCCGGGGATTATGAGGGGGGCGCCTGGGTGATCAATGTTGTGTGCGCGGGTGTAGTGATCGACGGCGGCGGGGAGGTCCGGTTGAGCGTTGACGAGGCCGGCGTCGAGTACGAAGAGGGCGCGCGGCGGCGCCGTGGGCGTGCGCGGCGTGAGCGCGTCGCGCAGCGCGGCGTTGGTTTCGGCGAGCGCGTCGCGCGTGAAGATGACGCGGTGCTGATGCTCGATCGTGATGCGGGATGTGATCTCGTCGTGCATCGGAGCAGGTGCGGGCGTGGTCAGGTGACTGCGAAGCGGCGGCTGAGATACCAGGCTGCGGGCGCTATCGCGGCGATCAGCAAACCATAGGCGAATCCCGCTGCGGCGGCGGCGATCGCGGCGTCGAGGAGGACTATTGCGAGCACGCCCGAAGTGACCGCGGCGCGGACGGTGGTTTCGGATGGGGCGCGGCGAGCGGCGAGTGTCCGAAAACCTGTGAGTGAAATGAACGCGATAAGGAATGGGGCGGCGGCGGCGGGGCTTAGGTCGGGGCGGACGATTGCGGCGGTGAGCCAGGCCGCGGCGGTGAGGGTTGAGGCTGCGAGAGCGAACGTCGCCGCGGCGCGGCGTGTGTGTGTGCGGTCGGCGCCGGTTTCGTGGCGGGCGAGGTATGTGACGCCCGAGATGTGGGCGATGTGGCCGAGCGCTGCGGGTGCGAGGGTGGATATCGCACCGATGCCGGCGGCGGCGACGCCGAGGAGGAGGTTCAGGCCGCGGCAGGCGCCCATCGAGAGGGAGGCGGGGAGGGGTGAGTGTTTAAATATCAAGTTATACGATATGATGGAGGTCGCGAGGATTATCGCAACGGCGAGGGGCGCGACGCCGACGGCTGGGATGGCGGCTGCGGGGAGGGCTACGCCGATCGCGAGGAGCGTGGCGGCTTGGACGGCGGCGGCGCGGCGTGTGATTCGGGCGGAGGGGATGGGGCGTTCCGGGCGGAGTGTTGCGTCGCGGGGCGCGTCGATCGCGTCATTGAGTGTGATCCCGCCGGCGTAGAGGGAGACGGAGGCGGCGACGAGGAGTGCGAGGGCGGGGACGGAGTCGGCGCCGACGAGGGCGAAACCGGCGGCGGTGTCGGCGACGGATGTAAGTACGTTGCCGGGGCGGATGATGGCGAGGCGTGCGTGTGATCGGCGCGCGTTCATCGGCGTTCGATGAACCTATTCATGGCGCGGATGGTGGCGTCGGAGACGTGGTGCTCGATTCCTTCGGCGTCGATTTCGGCGTGTTGCTTGGGGACGCCTAGGGCGCGGAGGAAGGTGAGGACGGTGTCGTGGCGGCGTCTGGCGTCGGCGGCGAGGCGGGCGCCCGCGCGGGTAAGGGTGATCGGTTTGCGCGGCTGGGTATCTACGAGGCCCTCGTTCTGGAGGCGTGTGATGATTCGTGTGACGGTGACGTGGCTGACGCCCATCATGCGGGCGAGGTCGCGGACGCGGGCCTCGCCGAGGTCTTCGATGAGTTGGGCGACGGCTTCGACGTAGTCCTCGGCGGTTTCGTCGCGGTGGGCGGCGCGGGTGGTGCGGAAACGGTCGGCGGGTTTGATGGGGTCGTCGGGCAATGTCGGCTCCGCGCGAGGTGGATGATGCGGCGATCGTACCGGGGAGGCTGGCGGGTATCATCGCGCGACATGATCGAGAGATTCGCGCAACTTCCATCGGCGTTGCGGTCGGCGTCGCGGACGGTGAGGCTCGGGGATGCGGGCGTGCCGGCGCTCCTGGCGCATCCGGACTGGCGTACGCCGGCGCCTGTGGTTGTGTGGATGCACGGGCGGACGGTGGATAAGACGCTCGACCCGGGGCGGTACCTGCGGTGGATCCGGTCGGGGATCGCGGCGTGCGCGCTTGATCTGCCGGGACATGGGGAGCGGTTTGAGGAGGGGATGCATTCGCCGCGGCGGACGCTGCACGTCGTGGATCAGATGATCGGCGAGATCGACGGCGTTGTCGCGGCTCTGGGCGCGGCGGAGTTCGGCGGTGTGTTCGATCTCGACCGGATGGGGATAGGGGGGATGAGCGCGGGGGGGATGGCGACGCTGCGGCGGTGCTGCGATGCGCACCCGTTCCGGGCGATCGCGGTGGAGTCGACGGTGGGTGATTTTTCGGTGATGCCTTATAGAGAATATTATGATGACATGCTGATCGCGCGATTGGACCCGATCAGGAACCTGAGCGAGTGGCGGTGCGCGCCGATTCTGGCGCTGCATTCGAAGAGGGATGAGTGGGCGCCGGTGGAGGGGATGCGGCGGTTCATGGGGGCGGTGGAGGGGAGGTGCGCGGGGGCGGGTGATGGCGCATCGGCTGAGGGCGCACGGGCGGGACGCCCGTGCCGCTCTTATTGTGAGGTTTCTGAGGATGAGATTGTTCGGTTTGTGACGTGGGAGGAGACGGGGGCGCCGAACGAGCACGCGGGTTTCGGTCGGGTAGCGAACGACGCGAAGAATATTCAGTTAGAGTTTTACAAGAAGTGGCTGGCGTGACGAAGCGCGTCGCCGGCGAGGTGGGCTTGGGGGGGCGGCTGGGGCGGCTGGACCCGTTCCGCGGGATCGCCAATCGCGGGGAGGTGTTCGCGTGGGGGATGTACGACCTTGCGAATCAGTCGTTCACGCTGCTGATTAACACGCTGCTGTTTCCCGTGTTTTTCAGGGAGATCGTTGTGGGGGCGGGGCGATCGGCGGCTGGGGACAGGCTGTGGTCGGCGATGGTTTCGGGGAGTCTGCTGGTTGTGGTTGTGGTGTCGCCGGTGGTCGGGGCGATGGCGGACGCGCGGGGATGGCGGAAGAGGATGCTGATCGGGACGGGGGTTGTGTGCGCGTCGGCGACGATCGGGCTTGGGCTGGTGGGGGCGGGTTCGGTGTGGGTCGCGGTGGCGGTGTATGTATTGGCTAATATTGCGTTTCAGTTAGGTGAGAATTTTCTGGCGTCGTACCTGCCGAGCGTGGCGACGGCGAGGACGATCGGGCGGGTGAGCGCGATCGGGTGGGCGATGGGGTATGTGGGTGCGCTGGCGCTATTGGTGATCAGCCTGGCGGCGATGGGATTGTTCGGATGGGAGGGGACGGGCGAGTGGAGGCCGTTGATTGTATTTGCGGGGGTGTGGTTTTTGTTGGGGATTTTGCCGCCGATGGTTGTGCTGAGGGAGCCGGCGGCGGATTCGGAAGGGGCGGGCGTGGGTGCGCTGCGTCTGGCGGCGGCGCGTGTGCGTGAGACGTGGGCGCACGCGGGTCGGCACAGCCAGTTGATGAGGTTCCTGGCGGCGTTTTTCGTGTACGCGATGGGCGTGCAGGCGGTGATCTTCTTCAGCGGGGTCGTGGCTAAGGAGGTCGTGTTCGCGGGCGATCCGAATGCGAACATAAAGTTGGTAGTGTTCATCGCGCAGTTGACGGTCACCGCGGGGATCGCGGCGGTGGTGGCGGGGAGGGTGCAGGACAGGATCGGCGGGCGGGTGATGGCGCTGGTGTTCCTGGGGGTGTGGCTGGTGAGCGTGTTGGGGTTCGCGGCGTTCAGCGTGGCGCCGGGCGCGCCGGAGTGGGCGTTCTGGCTGCTGGGGAACGGGATCGGGTTCGGGCTTGGTGGGATCGGGACGGTGAGCCGATCGCTGGTGGGTCGGTTCACGCCGGGGCATCGGGCGGCGGAGTTCTTCGGGCTTTGGGGGATGGTTTATAAGGGGGCGGG
>CAZTEE010000122.1:0-5492 GCA_964611775.1 uncultured Phycisphaeraceae bacterium
GGATCACGAGGATCACGTGGACGCTGACGAACAACTGACCGGTCACGAAGTCGTCAAGAAACTCCAGCATCCCACCACTTTACCGAGCAGTGCCGCGGGCGTCTCGCCCCGGTGGCACGGGCGTCTCGCCCGTGCGAGAATGCCCGGCGCATGGCGGGCGCTAAGTCCAAACCCGATCCCGACGAGCGGATCCGCCGCGACGCGCTGGCCCGGCTCGCGCGACGGCCGCTGAGCCGATCCCGCCTCGCTGATGCGCTGCTCAAACGCTGGAAGGACGCCGACGCCGTCGCGCGCACCATCGGTGCTCTCGCCGGCGCCGGCCTGATCGACGACCGCGCCTTCGCCGACGAAGCCGTGCGCCAGATCCGCGCCAGAGGCCCGCTCGCGCCGCGCGCCCTGGTCCTGCGGCTCGTCAAACTCGGCGTGCCGCGAGCGCTCGCCGAGGAACGCATCGCCGCCGCTACTGCGGACGACGACCCCGCCGATGGCGCCCGCGCGCTGGCGGAGCAACGATTGTCGCGGATGCCCGAGACGCTCCCGACCGAGACAAAGCGCCGCCGAATCGCCGGCCTGCTCGCCCGTCGCGGCTACGACGCCGAGGCCATCGCCGGGGCGCTCGAACGCCTCGGCCGCGACGACGACTGACAACGCCGATTCTGACCCGCGACCTTAGCGCTGCGATGGTCAGGGTCGCCGAGGAATGACGGGCGAGACGCCCGTCCCACTCTGTGAACGCGCGTGCCGCAACCAGCACCGAGTCGGCGCCGGGCCCATTTGCCATAATGCCAGCACGGGCCCGTGGCGGAATCGGCAGACGCGGCGGACTTAAAATCCGCTGCCCCGGAAGGGGCGTGTGGGTTCAACCCCCACCGGGCCCATTTCCCATATTATAATATTCTGAAATCTTCGACGCCGCCGCCGCGGCCGCGTCGCGCCCTTCGAACAGCCGGGCGACGCTGTCGAGATCCTCGCGTTGCCGGGACCGCTGCGGTTCGTCGTCGATCAGCCGGCCCAGCGCCGCGGCGATCGGCGCCGCAGAACCGACGTGAGGCACGAACTCGTCCACGATCCGCCGGCCCGCCACGAGGTTCGGCATCGCGTGGTGCTCGCCCGTGAGCAGCCAGCGCCCGACCAGCAGGTACCCGAGCGTCCACGTGCGATAGAAGACGACCATCGGCAGCCTCGCCCGCGCCAATCGCAGAGTTACGGTCCCGGATTTCGCCAGAGCCGCGTCCGCCCACGCCGCGACGTGGTCGATCGCGTCCGCGCCGGCTTCGATCTCGGCGCCCGCGGGCAAGGCGCCCGACGCCGCGGCGAGTTCGCGCACCCGATCCGCTGCCGACTCGTCCTGCACAGCGAAACGGACCTCGATCCCCGATCGCCCGCGCGACACTTCCCGCAGAACCTCCAGGATCATCGGCAGGTGCCGACGCAGTTCCAACGGCCTCGAACCGGGCGCGACGAGCAGCCGGAACGGGCGATCGTTCGCGCCGCTCAGCCGGCCGGGGTCGGATTCAAGTTTGATTGTTTTTGGTTGCAAACGGTCGCCGAAGAGCGGGTGCCCGATGAACGTGGCGGGCACGCCGCGCGATCGGAACCAATCTTCCTCGAACGGCAGGAGGCACAGGACATGGTCGGTGCATCGGCGGAGTTTGCGTATTCGCCAGGGGGCCCAGGCCCAGAGTTGCGGCGCCGCGAGGTGCACGACCTTCATCCCGCGCCGCTTGGCCATCTTGCAGATCGGGAAGTTCGCCGCGGGCGAGTCCACCGGGACGTGCAGCACGGGCCGATGCTCGTCCATCCACCGGCCGATGCGTCGATTGAGCCGCACGTGCTCGACGATCTTGCCCACGCCGGGCAGCCCGACGATCGCGTCGGCGCCGGTGCGTTCGACGACCGTAGCGCCCGCGGCCGCGGTCTTCGCGCCCGCCCAGGCGAAGATCGGCACGCCGGGTCGCAACGCCAGCAGCGCCAGGACGACCGCAGCGGCGAGGTCGTCGCCGCTCGGCTCGAACGCGGTCAGCAGGATCGGTCGCGGCTCATCCGGCACAGGATCGGCACTGCATCGGCGGAGCGGGCGGATGTCAACCCGCGGGCCGGGAGTCGGGCGATCGAGCGGCCGGCCCGACGCCGAGCCGAACTTCGGTCATACTCTGCGCCATGCTCGCCGATCGCGCCGTGATACATGTCAAAGCCGGCGACGGGGGGGACGGCTGCGTCTCCTTCCGACGCGAAAAATACATCCCCAAAGGCGGGCCCGACGGCGGTGACGGCGGGCCCGGCGGCGATGTCATCGCCGTCGCCGATCACAACGTCCAGACCCTCCTCGATTTCCGCGGGACGCACCACTGGCGCGCCCAACGCGGCGAGCACGGGCTTGGCAAAGACTGCACCGGCGCCGCCGGCGATGACTGCGTACTCCGTCTCCCCGCGGGCACTCTCATTTATCTCGCCGACGAAACCGGCGAACACACCGACCTGCTCGGCGATCTCGAACCCGACGGACGAATCGTCCTCGCGCACGGCGGGCGCGGCGGGTTCGGCAACTCTCACTACAAATCACCCACCAACCAGGTGCCGCGACAATCAACCCCCGGCGAGACGGGCGAGGAACAAACCCTCGTCCTCGAACTTAAATTGATCGCCGACGTCGGCCTGATCGGGATGCCCAACGCGGGGAAGTCCTCGCTGCTCGCCGCCCTGACCCGCGCGACGCCGAAGATCGCCGACTACCCCTTCACAACATTAAGCCCGCAGCTCGGCATCGCCGAACTCGATGCAGCCCGCCGGCTGGTGTTCGCGGACATCCCGGGCCTGATCGAAGGCGCCGCCGAAGGCGCCGGCCTCGGGCACGACTTTCTGCGCCACGTCGAGCGGACGCGCGTGCTCGCGCACGTCATAGAGATCGAACCGGCCGACGGGTCGGACCCGCTGGAGAACTACCGCGCGATCCGCCGGGAACTAGAGGACTATTCGCCGCTGCTCGCGGAGAAGGACGAGGTCATCGTCATCAGCAAACTGGATCTGCTGCCGACGGACGATGACCGTGTCGAAGCCGTGCGCCTGTTTCAGCGGGAACTGAGATTGGGGCATGATCAGCCGATCGTCGGCGTGAGTTCCGCGACGGGGATCGGGCTGCGCGAACTGGTTGTGCTGTGCTGGGAGCGCGCTGACCGCCGCGAACCCGGCTGGTCGCATACGTCTGACGAGCAATCTTAGATAGCCGCGAGCGCCGCACCGCTGTGATGGGCGTCGCCGCGGCGATCCATGTCACAACCGGCGCCGACGAACCCATCATTCGTCGGCGCCGGTGGGGATTATTCGTGTGCGTGATTCGAGGAGTATACTTAAGATCAGCGCGGCTCGATCATGCCCAGCCGCGATCCGATCACATGAACAGCGAGGCGCAGACGGTCGCGAAGAGCGCCGTCGCCGCGACCGCGACCGGGTAGGCCGCGAGCAGCGAAAGAAACGCGATCAATCGGCCGCGTGTCGGCGCCAGACCGCCGTCGTCCGAACTCCGACTTGATTGGTTCTGTGTGTGCATGGACGTTGCTCCTTTCGTATGAATAATCGGCGTGTGTTCACTTGTTTAAACCATCGCCGCGCCGAGTTTATTCCGGCGCTCCGCCCGGGTGACGCCGCGGCGTGTCGGAAGGATCGATACGCACACGCAAATAACCACGCGATCCGCCGCCAGACTCGGTGAATATCGGCCCGGCGACACCGAAAATCGCGAGCAGCCCGCGCCACTCCCCGTAGCGGTACGCAACGCCGAAACGCTCGTGCATCGCGCGGATTTCACCCGCCGCCCGCTCGCTGACACGGCCCATATCTGGCGCCCAGACCGGATCGCAATAAAACACTCGGCAACCCGCCGGGCGATCGTGATGGACGCCGCACGCGCGGCCGACGGCAAGCGGGCACACTCCAGCGGCGGCGTCCGCCGGATCGCCGGGCGCGCCGGGATGTATTAATAATATTCCAGCACGATTTATGATCCCGGCGCCTAGCAGCGACGCCGCCGTCTCAAGCCCCGTGATGTACAGCCGATGCCCGTATTCCTCGAATCGGCAGCATCGGCCGGATTGCTCGCACACCGGCGAGAGCTTCCCGACATCGTGCGCGATCCCGTCGTGCACGCGCGCGAGCGCATCGCGCACATCAGCGCGCGACGCCGCGGCCAGCCAATCTCGAACCAATCGGCGCTCGTCGGCGTCGCCGGTCATCGGCTAATGTCGCGTTGCACGCGGATCGACTCGATCGGCACGATCGGGCCGCGGTTGACGCCCTCGCACTCGCGCCCCAGCCGGTCCCACGCGGCCTTTGATCTTACATGTTCCGGCCAGAACGGGAACGTCCTGCACTGCGTCGGACGCAGATCGTGGATCGAGCACAAAGCGGCGCCGGGGTTCGACTCACGATCCAGGAACACGCAATCGAATCCGAACTCTGTATCGCGCTCGCCGAACGATCGGCCCGCGGGTGTGTCGTGTGTGTAGCGTTCGAGAAAATCAGCCCGGCTCACTCCTAGCCTCGCGGCGATGGCGTCGGCCTCGTCGTCGGTGAAGAGGACGAAGCCGGGCTTGCCCGTGCAGCAGGCGCCGCACTGTGTGCACTCGAACCGCAGCCCGTCGGCATACCACTCGCGAGAAGCCATGCTCGAAGTCTATCGCGTCGGCGGATCAGCGCGCGAGCGCCGGCGGCGGGGTTTCGGAAGCGCACGCGGACATGAACGGAAGCCATAGTCGGTCCGATTCCGACCACACAACAAAGAACCGTGCTTCGAAAAGTTTTGCGCATAACCCCGAATCCTGATCCGAGCGGAGCGTGAGAGAATCGGCAATCATTCGGTCTTTGTAAGGGGGTCGATCAGATGAAGAAGTCGAGGTTCACGGAGCAGCAGGTCACGTTCGCATTGCGACAGGCCGAGTGCTGCCGTCGTTGGAGTGCTTTCGGACGCCGCTGGGCGGTACTTCAACTTGGTGATTATTTATTATATTGCCTACTGAATCACCCAACAGCGGAGCGGCGCCCAGCACGTGACGACTCCATCGCAGCGGGCTGCGCCGGAGAGTTCAGATCCAGCATTATATTATTTGTTCTTGAGTAAAGCCACGGGCGCTCGATGCCCTGATTGCGGATCGACAAACCCCGGCCGCGTCGTGTGGATGGACGAGAAACAGATGCGGCGTCAGGACTGTGGAGCAACCCGGGTTCCGCCGCGTGTCAAAGAGGCTCTTAGCAAGTCGCCTTAGTACGTATCATTACATCGTTCAGTTGAATTAACCGTCGCTCTGCATTCTGCCTAATTAACTTTTCTCAGCATTCAAGAATCACGTCGCAGCGCCCCGGAGCAGGTTCCATGAATCACGTTCTAAAGCAAATTTTGTTTTCTTATTCCGGCTGCCATGCCGCGGAGCGAGCAAGGAGGCCAAGGCGTGTGGACACCCGTCGAGATGCGTCGGCGTATGGTCAAGGCGGTCGAGCGG
>CAZTEE010000123.1:0-5485 GCA_964611775.1 uncultured Phycisphaeraceae bacterium
TGACGCCCTCGGCCTCGGCTTCGAAGTTCAGCACAAGCCGATGCCTGAGCGCGGGCAGCGCCGCCCAGCGCAGATCGTCGACGCTCACCGCGGCGCGCCCGTCGAGGATCGCCCGGCATTTCCCGGCGAGAACGAGCGCCTGCGCCGCGCGCGGGCTGGCGCCGACACGCACGAACTTCGTCGCCATCGGCGTGGCGAACTCGCCGCCCGGGTGCGTCGCGAGCGTCAGGCGCACCGCGTAATCGCGCACGTGGTCTGCGATCGCGACGCGCCGGATCAGGCGCTGGTGCGCGAGGATGGCCTCGGCGTCGATGACGGGTTCCGGCTCGGCGCCGGCGCCGGCGGTCGTGCGCGCGACGATCTCGCCGAGATCGGCGCGCGACGAATAGCCAACATGCAACTTGAAGAAGAAGCGGTCGAGTTGCGCCTCGGGGAGCGGGTAGGTGCCTTCCTGTTCGATGGGGTTCTGGGTCGCCATCACGAGGAAGGGTTTGTCGAGGATGTGGGTCACGCCGTCGGCGGTGACGGAGCGCTCCTGCATCGCTTCGAGAAGCGCGGACTGAGTTTTCGGCGTGGCGCGGTTGATCTCGTCGGCGAGCAGGATCTGCGTGAAAACCGGCCCCTTCTGGAAGCGGAACTCGCGCCCGCCCGCGGTTTCGAGCACGATCGTCGTCCCCGTCACGTCCGAGGGCATGAGGTCGGGCGTGAACTGAATTCGGTTGAAGTTAAGTCGCAGCGCGCGGGCGAGCGTGCGGACGAGCAGCGTCTTGCCCAGGCCCGGGACTCCTTCGAGCAGGGCGTGCCCGTCACAGAAGAGGCAGGTGAGCACGCCGTCGACGATCTCGGCGTGGCCGACGACGGCCTTGCCTATCTCGGCGCGGACACGGTTGTAGTCCTCACGCAGGCGCTCGATCGCGGCTTTGATCTCGTCGGGTGTCTTCGGGTCGCGGGCGATTGGTTCGGCGTCGGGCATGATCGCGGAGTGTAGAGCGCCCGCGGCAGAGTGTTCGAGGCGCACTTCAGATGGAAAGCCCAGGGATAAATCCCTGGGCTTTGGTCGTTGTTCAATCGAAGAGCGCGGAATCGCACGGATTCGCGGGCGGTTCGAGGTGGACGCCGATGTGCTCGGCGCCGGCGTGTGTGAGTTGACGCCCGCGGCGGGTGCGCGCGAGGTGCCCGACCTGGAGCAGGAACGGCTCGACGACGCCTTCGAGCGCGCCGGCGTCCTCGCCCATCGTAGCGGCGACGGCCTCGAGGCCGACCGGCCCGCCGCGGTACGTCGTCCCGATCACGCGGAGGTAGGCGCGGTCGAGTTCGTCCAGCCCCAGTTCGTCCACGCCTTCGAGCGCGAGCGCCTCGGCGACCATGCGGTCGTTTATCAGCCCGGTCCCGCGCACGTCGGCGTAGTCGCGCACACGCCGGAGGAGCCGATTGGCGATGCGGGGTGTGCCCCGGCTTCGGCCGGCGATCGTGGCGAGCGCGCCGTCCGCGGTCGCGGCGCCGAGCAGCCGGGCGCTCCGCGCGAGAATCAGCAGCAGGTCTGCGGCGTCATAATGTTTCAAGTGGTGCGCGATGCCGAACCGGCTCCGCAGCGGCGCCGTCAGGAGGCCGGCGCGCGTCGTCGCGCCGATCAGCGTGAACGGCTTGACGCTGATCGAAACCGTCCGCGCGTGCATGCCCGAATCCACCGCGACATCGATGCGGAAGTCCTCCATCGCGGGGTAGATGAACTCCTCGACCGCGGGGGGCAGGCGGTGGATCTCGTCGATGAAGAGGACGTCGTTCGGCTCGAGGCGTGTGAGGACGCCGACGAGGTCCGAGCCTCGCGTCAGCGCCGGGCCGCTGGTCACATGAACGCGCGAGCCCATTTCCTCGGCGATGACGTAGGCGAGTGTGGTTTTGCCCAGGCCGGGCGGGCCGTGGAGCAGGACGTGCTCCATCGGTTCGCCGCGGCCTCGGGCGGCGGCGACGGCGATGCGGATGCGCTCGAGCAGGTCGCGCTGGCCGACGAACTCGCCCAGCGACCGCGGACGCAGTGAGTACGACACCGCCTCTTCTTCAGGCCCGCGGCTCTCGGGCGATATCAGACGCTCCGTCGTCATGGGCGCCAGTGTACCGACCCGCGACGACGCCCGGCTCCCGAAGCCCAGGGATACCATCCCTGGGCCTTCGGCGGCGCACATGAGGCGCTGGTTTGAGTGAGGCTCATGAATCACGGCCCGGAGAGCCGTGTCACCCGGAGGAGGCCGACGCCGGGTATTAGAACGGGGTGGAGGGACAGTCCCTATAACATTCGCGGTGCTGCTTACGCTCTCCGCGCCGGCGCTGATGAGCAGGCGCGAGAGCGCCCGGCGTTTGCAGTGCTATTCGAATCTGCGTGCGTTCGGGCTTGCGGTGCAGATGTACCGTGAGGATCACGGCGGGTCGCTGCCGCACGCCGCGTGGTTTTATAATCTGCCGGCGGGTCACACCGCGCCGATCGACGCACTGATCGGGTACATCGAGGGCGCGGCGGCGCCGAGGCTCGATGAGGACGGCTATATAATTTCAGAAGCGCCGTTCCGCCGGACGTCGACGCCAAGAACATAACTAAGATAATCGAAAATGTGCCTGATACAAACGTGTTCATTGACGGCGGACCGCGGCACGGGGTCTTCGAAGGGGACTCGATATCCCGCCGGAACGCATTGAAGATGAGCGGCGCGGTCGGGCCGGTGAGATCGAGGGATCTCTGGCCGCCGGTTAGAGCTATGCGGTGAGGAACACAGGCGGGACACCCGTGCCGCTGATTGCGCCGATGCCGCTGGTTGCGTCCGGGCCGCTGGTGCTTTGTCAGTCGCGCCAGGAGTCTTTGACTATGTTGCCCGCGAGTTGGATGTAGAGGTAGCGGGCGGTGGCGCCTTTGGTTGTTCGGTTATTGACGAGCATGGAGCGTGAGGATCGGCCCTCGACGGTTTCGTACTGATACTTCCAGATTTCTTCCCCGCCCCCGGCGAGCAGTTCGCGGTCGTGAGGTCGGCCGAAGACGGCGAGTATCCACTCGCGGTCGGTCTCGCCGGGTTTGATGCGGCGGAGTGATTCTTCGCCGACGTAGCGACCGGTCGAGCCGCCGAAGGACAGAGGCCCTTTCGATCGGCAGCCGGGTGTGGCGACGATCGCGGCGGAGACGAGCAGGCCGGCGAGGAATGCGCGCGTGGCGGGTTGTTTTGGGGGCGGGATTCGGGTCGGCATCGGCGTGTGGTCTCGGTTGAAGTGTGGATCGCGTGCAAGCCGTGGTTCTGTTCCTTCGGCGACGCGGCGGGGTCGGGCATGAAATGTTGGCGGGCGCGCATGCCTCGGGTCGGCGTGCGAACGTGGGTTCTATTTCGCGGTGATGTCGGCGCCGAGCGGTTCGGCGGCGCGGGCGCCGGGCGCGTCGAACTCGACGCGGACGCGGGTGACGCGCGTGGGTTCGGCGGCGAGGACGGTGACGACGAAGCCGTTTTTGCGGAAAGATTCGCCGGTTTCGGGCAGCCGGCCGAGTTCGGTTGTTACAAGCCCGCCGATGGTGTCGTAGTCGTCGCTTTCGGGGAGGGTGACGCCGAGGGGTTCGAGGCGGTCGTTGACGTCATTGACGCTGGCGCGTGCGTCGGCTTCGAGCCTGCGCGCTTCGGCGACGAGGGTTATGTCCGGGGGAGCGTCGTCGATGGATTCGTATTCGTCCTGTATTTCGCCGACGATTTCTTCGAGGATGTCCTCGATGGTGACAAGCCCGGCGGTCCCGCCGTATTCATCGAGGACCATCGCGAGGTGTACCTTGTCGCGCTGGAACTCGACGAGCATCTCGCCGACGGGCTTGGTTTCGGGGACGAAGCGGGCGGGTCGGAGGACGGCGTCTACGCTGAACTTGGCGGAGTCGGAGCCGAGATATTCGAGCAGATCCTTCACGTAGAGCACGCCGACGATGTGGTCGAGGTCTCCGTCGTAGACGGGGATGCGGCTGTGCCCGGCGTCGGTGATGAGGGCGCGGACGGCGAGCAGGTCGTCTGTCCGCGCGACGCCTTCGATCTCGGTGCGAGGCGTCATGACCTCCTCGACGGTGCGCGTGCGGAAATCAACCACGGCGCGGAGCATGCGTCGCTCGGCTTCAGAGAGTTCGCCCTCGTGCTCGGCGTCGGAGACTACGGAGAGGAGTTCGCGTTCGAGTTCTTCTTCGCGTGTTGAATCGGCGGCGCCGACGAGCCGGCGGACGATCTCGTCTACGACTCTGAGCCCGCGGACCGCGGGCGCCATGACGAGGCGTGTGATGCGGATCAGCCGGGCGAGCCGGACTATGAGCGAATCGCCGACGTGGTCCGCGATGCTCATCGGGACCACTATCCCGAAGATCGAGAGCAACGCGACGGCAAACCCGGCGGCGATCGCCAGCGCCCCGACGGTGACGCGGGAGCCTTCGCCGACGCCGGTTGACCATATTAGAGCCGCGGCGACCGTCGTCATGCTGAAGATCAATCGGAGCAGGGCGACGGCGATGGCGTGCCCATTGACGTCGTCGAGGATCGGCGCGACGCGGTCCGCAGCGCGGGCGCCGGCACGCCCGGCGATCTCCTTGACCCGGCTCCTCGACGCGGCGCGCAGAGACATCTGGACCGACGCGAATAGCCCGGTCAGACCCGCGGCGGCGAGCATGATCCACACGGCGACGCCGGTCATTGATCGCCTCCCACGGCCCGCGAGTAGATCGGGCCGACGCCTAGGGCGCGGAGGATCTCATCTTCGCGGGCGTGGATCGCGTGTGATTGCTCGTCGGTGAGGTCGTCGTAGCCGGAGCAGTGCAGCAAGCCGTGGATCAGGTAGAGGAGCAGTTCGTGCTCTACGGGGACGGCGATCTTCGTCGCGCGTCTGCGGGCTTCGTCGGCGCAGAGGACGAGGTCGGCGTCGAGGGGCCGGCCGGGATCGCCGGCGAGGTCGAAGGTCAGGACGTCGGTGGTGGCGGGGTCGCCGAGGGTTGAGTGGTGGAGGCGGGCCATGTCCTCGTCGTTGATAATGCGGACGCGGACCTCGCCGGCGTTGTCGCGGGGGCGGACCGCGGCGAGGGCACGTTCGCCGAGCGTGCCGAGGGCGGCGAGGGCGTCTCGGGGGAGCAGGCCGAGCGGATCGGACAGATCCAGCGTCGGGCGCCGGTCGGTCGGGTGCGGCTGGGGCTGGTCGGGGTCCGGGTCCACCGGCTCGGCGGACGGCCCGTCGTCCGAGCGTTCGTGGATAGACGCCCGGGCTTGCGTTGCTTGCATCGTGGTCGCGGTCACCTCATGCCTGTCGGGGAGCGTTCCCGGGAAGCCCGTCGGCGAAAGCCGCCCCCGTCTTGAGCGGATCAGTGTAGGGCCGACGCCGGCCCGGTCCAAGAGGCATCCCCCGGGATAGGCCCGAGGATGCGGACGCTGGTGACGCCGGGATCCCGCCGCACGGACGGGACGCCCGTGCCAGTTATTGGATTGGTGGGTTGCTA
>CAZTEE010000124.1:0-5385 GCA_964611775.1 uncultured Phycisphaeraceae bacterium
CGGGCCGAACTCCGCAACGAGATCGCCAGGCTGATCGACTACGCGGGGAAGTGATCGCGCGCACGGGCGTCCCTCCATTGCCGCTGGGTTAGATTGCGCATTTGCTGTGCGTCAGTGGTATTCTTATGCGCGGCTCCGCGCCTTATCTTTGGTTGCTATGAGTTCGACCATGCCCGTGTCCGGGGTCAGTGATCGTGCCCTTCGTGCTCGGCGCCGGGGGCGGGGATGCGGAGTTCGCGGCCCATCGAGAGATCGAGCCGGATCTGGTACGGGTTGGGGATGAGCGTCGGGCCGGCGGTCTGGCCGACGACGCGGCCGCGGCGGACGATGTAACTCGTCGGGACGCCCGGCCAGGCCCAGATCTCGATGCCTAACTCCGCCTGGATGTCGTGCATCGACACCGGGACGACCGTCGCGTGCGGGTCGTTCGGGTGCTCATCCTGATAGGAATTGAAGATCGCCAGGTGCTGGAGGCAGATCGGGCAGTCCGGGTTGTAGACGTACATGAGATACACGGGCAGGTCCGTGTCCGCGTACGCGACGTCGGCGTACCTCGGCAGCGCGAGCACACGCGCGATGGGTCCGACCGGGCGCTCGGCGCGGAGCGTCATCGGGTCCGGCACCGTCTCGGCGACGTAGCGTTCGACGGCGTGCCCGGCGCGGTAGAGGATCGCCGCGGGCAGTTGCTCCCACGCCCAGCGCGGGACGCCGGCGGTCGCTTCGACCTCGCTCGCGGAGAGAACGTGTACGACCATCGCCGGGTTGTCGGCGTGGTGCTCGGCGTCGTAGCGCATCATCGCGAGGTGCTCGTCCTTCGATTCGGCGCGGTCGTCGTAGATGTAGACCAGGCGGTCGGGGTCGGTGTAGTCGGCGTCGGCGAAATCGCTGGCGGCGAGGACCATGCCGGCGCGGTCGCCCTGAAAATCGCCGGGAAGCGGGTCGCTGATGAGGATATTGAACCCCGCGCCGACGGCGGCGGAGACGCCGGCGAATGTAAGAATCCCGCCTAGGATCGCGGTCGAGCGGGCCCGCGCCAGCGCGACGATCGTTGCGAGCGCGACCATCCCGAGGTCGATCGAGAGTGTGGCTATCGGGGGTGTGCTTAAATCGCCGAAACAGCCGCAACTGGACTCGCCGCGCGCGAGGAGATAGCCGGTGTAGCCCGCGAAGGATGCGAACATCGCGGCGACGCCGGCCCATGCCCACCAACGCTTGTGCATGACGATCACGGCCGCGATCACGACGAACTCTACTATCGAGACGGCGTAGTCGAACGCGCCAGCGTTCGCCGACATCAGCTTGAGCACCGCCGCCGTCCCGAGCACGCCCGCCACGGCGAGCACGGCGATGTAAGTTAGAGCCGCGACCGATAAGGAGTTGTGCGGGCTATCGCGTAGTATCGGCGGGGTGAGCGCAGCGGCGGTCGTCATCGCGGTTCCCTCGTGGTTAGTGTGCGCAGCGCGATCCGTGAATCAGCGTGCGATGCGGATGTAGACCGGTGAGGACTGCTCCACGCCGTCAATGCGGACGGTGAGCGTTGCGCGGATCAGGCCCGCAGCGGCGCCCGGCGCGGGGGTGACGCGCAGCGTGCCTTCAAGCCCGTTGGTGGTCTTCTTCTGATCGACGATCTCCGCGCGGAGCAGCGGCGAGTCTATGCGGACATCCTCGACGGCGGCGGCGCGGGCGCGGATCATTCGGACCGTGCGCTCGAATGCCTGCTCGCTGGTGATCTCGCCGCCGATGACGCGGTCGGGGTTCAGGGTCCACGGGCCTTGCGAGGCGATCATTTTCTGGATCAGGGACATGGCGAGGACGCGGACGTCGAGGATCGGCGCCTCGGGGTGGTCGGTCTCGATGATCCACCACGGTTCGAGGGCGTCGTCGGCGGTGTCGCGGAAATCCCAGTGAACGACGTGCCGGGTGGCGGGGCTGTTATCGTCGCCCGGGGTGAGGACGGGCGAGGCGCCGCCGGCCGAGAGGATGCGGAACGGCCGGCCGTCGAGCGATTCAACGGTGATCGAGCCGTGACGGGGGATCTCGGTCATGCCTTGTTCGGGGGTGGCGAGGTTGATGTAGATCGGGTTCATCCGGACGGCGAGCGAGACCTCGCCGGTGATGGGGATCTCGATCGGCTTGCGGGCGCCCATGTACCAGACGGTGAGTTTCTGGCTGAAGGGGCCGATGTCCTTGCTGGTGGCGGTGACGCGGAGCCGGGCGGACTCGCCGGGCGCGGTGAGGTCGTCGAGGAGTTGCGCCTGCACGCACGAGCAGGACGAGATCACGCGGGCGAACTGCACCGGCGCGTCGCTGTCGTTGCGGAGCATGATGGTGCGCTCGAAGGAGGTGTCGGGGAGCATGTGCCCGAGTTCGAGCCTCGCGGGTTCGATCGCGATCGCCGGGCCGGCCTCACCGACGACCGTGGCGCGGACTTTCAGGGCGATCGGTCGCTGCTGGCCCTCGGCGAAGACGTACAACTCCTTGCGCTGGACGCCCTCGTGGATGATCGCCTGCATGGTGAGTTTGACGATGGCGGCCTCGCCGGGCATCACGGGGTCGGGCGAGACCGTCCCTTTGATGCACGAGCAAGAACCCATCGTGCGTTCGAAGCGGATGGGCTTGTCGCCGGTGTTAGTGATGCGGACGTCGAGGGCGGCGGTCTCCTCGAACTTCAGCGAGCCGAGATCGATGTCTTCGCCCGGCTCGATTTTGAAGGAGATCGGGGTCTGCGGCGCGGGTGGCGTCGGCTGGGCGGGCGCGTGGGAGATCGGCCCCGCCGAGATCGCGGTCAGGACCATCAGGGAGGGGATCAGCCTTGTGATAACTTTCGACATATTGAACGGGCGATTCATGCTCACGGCCTCCGGGGTTCTGGATAGGTGTCACGTCAGGTACGCCGGCGGGAGCGTCCCGGATCGCTCGTAGAGTGTATTCGCAGAAGGGGGCCGGGGTGGCAAAAAATCATCCGATCGGCGCCGAGGTGCGGACTTTTCGCGCTAGATCCACCATCGCGTCGCGCAGGCCGACTTGTCCGCGATCGAGCCGGACTCCGAGGATCTCCCGGGACGCAGCGGTGTCGAACGTGTTCCGCGCAGGCGGGGACTCGTCTAGCGTGACCCGTTCCGGCGGCAGGCCGAGCGCCTCCGCGGCGAATCGACCCAGCAGCGTGAACTTGGCGTAGCAGTCGGCGAGGTTGAACGCTCGGCCCGCCGCGGCGTCGCGCTCCAGTGCAGCCAAGGATGCCTCGGCCACGTCGTCGATATGCACCCACTTGCCGCCGCCCGGGAAGTTCTCGGGCGTGACGTTTCCCCCGGCGAGCAAGGCTCTGATCTGCTCATAGCCGTGGCTTCGTTCGAGGCGGACAGGTTCCACGCCGTAGACCGCGCTGGGGCGGAGGGCGACGGTGTGCATGCCCCAGGAATGGCGCGCGGCCCAGAGGTGTGCTTCGACAGCGGCCTTGCAGGCGCCGTAAAGCCCGCGCGGGCGCAGCGGGTGGTCCTCGTCAATCAGCCCCGCCCAGCGGTCGCTCATCTCGTGGTGCACCGCGACGCTGGACATGTAGACGAACCGCCGGACCCCGGCGCGGTGGGCGGCGTCGAGGAACAGCACAGACCCGTCGAGATTCGACCGGAGATGCCGGTCGAGGTCGCCGGACTTGACCGCTTCCCAGTCGAAGGAGTTATGGACCACCGCGTCGGCGCCGGCGAGCAATTCATCCCAGACAGCGGGATCCGCGTGATCGCCGGATACGAACCTATGCACGGCTTGGTCGATGTGCCCGCGGGGAGAACCCGGCCGGACGAGCGCGACGACTCTGTGCCCGGCCTGATTGAGACGATGCGTGACGGCGGCTCCGATGAATCCGCCCGCGCCGGTGAGTGCGACAATCATGCCATATCCTACGGTTTCTCAGCAGGCTCGACCCGTCCCCGGAGAAACCACTCCGTTGACCGTGGCGCCGGGCGGTTCTACGTTGCATGATTCGGGCAGGGTTCCGGGCGGGAGCACGGCCCCCGGGAGGTCCATGAGCGTCAATCCGCCACAATCCACCGGCGCCGACCCAGGCGACCCGGAACGCATCCAGATGCCCGACGACCCGGCGGACTCGCCCGGCGGGTCATCAACCGCGGGCGCAAACGTCAAGGGCGACTCCAAGTCCGGGTCCAGCGTAGACACCGTCCTCGGCCGGCTCGTCGTCGAGCAAGGCCTCGCCACCAACGACGAGGTCCAGCGCGCCGTCGAGCAGCGCCGAACCGCCGGCCAAGAGGGGCACAAGTCCCTGGCCCAGATCCTCATCGAGAGCGACTTCATCACCGAGCGCCAACTCGCCCGGCTCAAGTCGCAGCTCGAAGCCGAACGCTCCGGCCAGCAGATCCCCGGCTACCGAATCCTCGGCAAACTCGGCGCCGGGGCCATGGCGACCGTGTTCAAAGCCAAGCAACTCAGCCTCGACCGCATGGTGGCGATCAAGGTTCTGCCGCGGAAGTTCTCGCAGAACGCGGAGTTCATCGCGCGGTTCTACGCCGAGGGCCGGATCGCGGCGCAGCTGAACCATCCTAATATTGTTCAGGCTTATGATGTGGGCCAGGCGGGCGAGTTCCACTACTTCGTGATGGAGTACGTGGAGGGCTCGACGGTCTACGACCAGATCGTGCGGAACAAGCGATTCAAGGAAGCCGAGGCGCTGGACATCATCATCCAGGTCGCCGAGGCGCTCGAGCACGCGCACGCGAAAGGCCTGATCCACCGGGACGTCAAGCCGAAGAACATCATGTTCACGCCGCAAGGCGTGGCGAAACTCGCCGACATGGGCCTGGCGCGGGCGGTGAGCGACAAGGAAGCCGCCGAGGCCGAGGCGGGCAAGGCCTACGGCACGCCGTATTACATCAGCCCCGAACAGATCCGAGGCGTGAAGGACGTCGGCCCGCCCGCGGACATCTATTCACTCGGCGCGACGCTCTACCATATGGTCACCGGCGCGGTCCCGTTCGACGGGAAAAGCCCGTCCGCGGTGATGCACAAGCACCTCAAGGCGGACCTCGTCCCCGCCGACCACGTCAACCCCAAACTCTCCGCCGGCATCGGCCACGTCATCGACATGATGATGGCCAAGAACCCCCGCGAGCGATATCAGAATTGCACCGATCTTCTTACGGATCTGCGTGCCGTCCGCAATGGTGAGCAGCCCATCATCGCGCGTCCGACCGTCGCCGTGCACGACCTCACCCGGCTAGCCCAGGCGGAACTCGCCGCGCAGGGCGAGATCCCCGAGGACAAGACCCGGCCCGCCACCTCGATCGCCGGCCACCCCCTCGTTCAGGTGCTGATCGTGCTGGTGATCGTGCTGTTCGTGGCGAACATCGTCCAGTGGCTGGTGTGAGGTGCGGA